>CAZKHZ010000113.1:0-12286 GCA_964552715.1 uncultured Chitinophagaceae bacterium
TAGAGCGCTTCGCTGGCAGTGAAGAGGTGATCGGTTCGAATCCGATATTCTCCACAATTATTCAAGGGTTTCAAAATATTTTTGAAACCCTTTTTTGTTTCATTGATTTGCAAGCGATATGAAGTTTAAAAACACCAGTTATCCTAAAGATAAAATCAATGTGCTACTGCTTGAAAACATCAGCGATGCCGCAGTGGAAGAAATTAAGAGCGAGGGCTATAATAGCATTAAAAAGATAAGTGGTGCGCTTAGTGAAGCCGAATTGATGAAGGCAGTAAAAGATGTACATCTATTGGGTATTCGTTCAAAAACTTTAGTTACTGAAAAAGTATTGGCAAAAGCAAACAAGTTGCTGGCAATTGGTTGCTATTGCATAGGTGTGAACCAAGTGAACATGAATGCGGCAACCAACAATGGCGTTGCAGTTTTTAATTCCCCTTATTCTAACACACGTTCGGTTGCAGAGTTGGTAATTGGCTTAAGCATTATGTTGATTCGCAAGATTGCTGATAAAAACAAGGCTGCACACGAAGGCATTTGGTTGAAAGAAGCCAAGGGGAGTTTTGAATTGCGCGGCAAAACACTGGGTATTGTTGGCTATGGCAACATTGGTTCGCAGGTGAGCGTGCTGGCAGAGGCTTTCGGCATGGATGTGTTGTTTTATGATGTGGAAAGTAAACTGCCACTGGGCAATGCGCAAAATGCTAGAACACTGAAAGAGTTATTGAGTAAGTCGCACATAGTAACGCTGCATGTGCCCAGCGACAAAACGACTCGTAACATACTGAATGCGGAAACGATTGCGCAAATGAACAAGGGCGCAATTCTTATCAATTATAGCAGGGGTGATGTTGTAGATTTAAGTGCCTTAGCAAAGGCTTTGAAGAGTGGGCATTTGAGTGGTGCTGCAATTGATGTATTTCCTGAAGAGCCAGAGAAAAACGGTGACACTTTCAACAGTGAATTGCAGGGAATTTCAAACGTGATACTTACACCACACATAGGTGGCAGCACCGAAGAGGCGCAATTCAATATTGGCTTAGATGTAACTTCCAAACTGTTGAATTACTTAGAGCGCGGCATCACTACGGGCTCGCATTCCATTCCTCCGCTGAACCTTACACCGCAGGCACAATCGCATCGCCTGCTGCATATTCACCGCAACGTGCCGGGTGTGTTGGGCGAAATCAACTCCCAACTTTCAAAGCATAAAATCAATATTTTAGGGCAATACTTAAAGACTAATGATGCCATTGGCTATGTGGTACTGGATGTAGATACGGCACTTTCTAAAGAGGCATTGGCATTGTTGAAAGAGGTGAAAGACACTATCAAGGTGCGGGCAATTTATTGATTTCATCCATAACTAATATCTTTTCCGTTCATCACGAACAAGTCTATATTCGCGATTATCTGAAAACATACTCTTTGCACAAAAGAGTTTCTGCTGTTGCAGAAATAAATGTTGTTGCCTAAGCCCGGGTGGCGAAATGGCAGACGCGCTCGTTTCAGGTGCGAGAGCCGCAAGGCATGGGGGTTCGAGTCCCCCCTCGGGCACATGGGCAGATACATTCATGTGTCTGCCTTTTTTAATTCAAACTTGCAGGAACATAACAAAGCAATTCGGGTATTGAAAACATGTATTGGGAATATTGGAATACTAGAGAGTACTCATCATTCCATCATTCCAATATTCCATCATTCCATCATTCCATCATTCCTTTCCAATGTTCAAAAAGCTATATTACTTTGACATAAATTATTTGCGATGGAAACAAAGCTTCGGTTAGACAAATATCTTTGGGCAATTCGTATATTCAAAACACGCACTCAGGCTGCCGATGCTATTGACCGAGGGCATGTAAAATCGAATGGGGCGAATGTGAAAGCCGCTAAACAGGTTAGCATTGGTGAGCAATATGAAATCAAAACCGAAGCGCGGAAATGGATTATTCAAGTTAACGATTTATTGTTTGAAAGAAAGCAATTTGCCGAAGCCGTGAAATATTACACAGACATCACACCCGAAGAAGTGCTTGCAAAAAAGTCGGATTCTACATTTGTGGATTACACAGGAAAGCGTAACAGCAAACAAGGTCGCCCCACCAAAAAGAACCGCAGAGACATGGGAAATTTGTTGTGAGCTTACAAAGGGACGAGGGGCGTAAACAGCTACAAACGTCCCTCGTCCCCCGTCCCTTTACACCAAGCCTTTCAGCATACTTTGTTCTAACAATACAAAAAGTAGTTCAGGCTTTAGTTTGCGCCACAAAATATTGTCGTAGTGCTCGCCAATTTCCATGTAGTAATGCAGCTTCGCCTGCCGCATTTCATCAACCACATGCTCGCGAAAATTCAAGCCTATAATCCATCCCTTTTCGTCTTTAATGTCTTCATACCATTCTTCGTAATACAAATCATCGGAGGCATGAAAGTTCAATACATTTTCACCTATCAGCAGATACTTAACTATGCCTTTTCCTGTCAAAAAATCTATCAGCCCGCGTTTTAGTTCCATGATGTCATTATGAATAGCATCGTTCCACTCGCCAATAAATTCAATAACTGCAAACTGCAATTCATAATTTACAAAAAGCACTTTGCAATAAAGCGTTGATGAACCAAAAAAATCCCATTGCGGATGGATGTAATGATTGTAGATACTTTGGGAAAATTCAAACTCGCTATACTGCCTGCGATAAAAAGGGGAAAGTTTATCGTTGGATGCGATGTAGTAATCGCGCCAGTTAAAGAAAGGTTCTATTTCGTGCATTGAAATGTAAAACTAATTGATTTGAGATTTGTTGCGGCAGTGCAACTATTCTATTGTTCAAAATAAGGAGAAACGTGTAAAATATGAATGATTTAAAATAAGCCAACAGACCAACTTATCTTGCAAAAACTATTCTTTGTGTATTGCCTTTATCCAATTTTAAAAAGTAGATACCATTAGTAATTCCCGAAACATCTAAACTCACCTTTTGAGTTCCTTGCTGCAATTCTATTGATGAATTAAAAACGATTCGTCCTGCAACATCAACAATTTCAAGTTTGAAAGTTTGAAGCATAGAGCTATTTACATCAATATTCAAAACATCGCCCATGGGATTCGGGTAAATCTTAAACTCTAATTTTTTAGAAATCAAAACCTCTATGTTACTAACCACAACTTGTTGTGAGCGAACACAACCGGTTTCATTCTTTACATACACTGTAAACGAGCCTACATTATTAATGGTGAAAATGTTGCTAAGCTTCCATATAGTTCCATCTAATGAATACCAAATTGAATCGCCTCCGCAGTAAGCATTCGCAATTATATTTCCGGGATTACCACCACTCGGTTCTACTACATTTATACTAATGATGCGCAACGTATCCGGCTCGCGAATAATTACAGTTGCATGTTGCACACAATTTGCGCTATCAACTACTGTAACCCGATACAATCCTTTTGCCAAATTACTTCTTACAGCATTTGTATCTCCATCACTCCATTGATAAGACACTCCATTTGTCAATGTTATGGATGCGTAACCATTAGAATCATTTTTACATAAAGCATCTGAATAAGTTAACTTCAAATCAGCATCGCAACTATTGCAATTGTAATTGTGTGTATTCAAAATAGCAGCATGAAGATTTAGTCTGCCATCACTTGTAGTTCTGTTATTTAAAGCTTCAGTTTTTGTAATTGAGCTCAGCAACCAATCCTTTATGAACAGCGACAATGAATCGGGATACACCTCATAATCATCTACAAACTTAGGGCAAGCTTCGGCATACATTGCCGCTATGGCACCAGCTACGTGTGGGCATGCAAAAGAAGTGCCTGATGATGACGTATAGTTATTGGCAACTGCACAAGAAATCACACTCCCCGCAGGTGCTGCAACATCAATATTTTTTAAGCCGTATCCACCATAACGATTATCACTGGAAGTAGTGCCACTTACAGCAATCATCCACTTGCTGGGGCAAGTCGTTGGAATATCGCCAACTGCATCTATATCTACATTTGCGTTTGTGGTTGCGGTTGCATTTAAAATGCCCAACATACCCATCGTGTCATACAAAGCACACCATATCGGATAGTTTTGCGGCTGCCCATTATTAACCCCAAAAGATGAATTTGAAGAAACTATAAAAGCTCCTTTAGCACCATTTGTCTGGTTATAAAGCTTGCGCATTTCAATCACATAGTCGTAACCTTTTATTACCACTGCCTCATTAGTTGATGAGGCACCAATCGGCAAAATCTTTACACCCCACACAACACCTGCAACACCCTTTATATTATTGCCTCTTGCACCTACAATTCCCGAAATCAACGTAGAGTGATTGACACCTCCATTACCATAAACATTACCATTGTTATTGTAAGCATTCCAACCCTGATAATCATCTATAAACCCATTGCCATCATCATCAATTCCGTTGTTAGGAATCTCATTATAATTCACAAAAAAGTTTAGGTCCTCATGATACAAATCAAAGTACTCATCAACCACTGCAACTACAATAGTATCACCATTTTTAGTAAGTGGCGAGGTATTGATTGCCCATGCTTCAGTTGCATTAATATCTGCACCTGATTTGCCATTCAATTGCCCTGTATTTAGCATATTCCACTGTTGAGCAAAATACGAATCGTCCGGCACCAAACTTCGACTTTCAACTTGGTGATTAAATTGAATTGCTTTTACAGATTTATCACTGCCAAGTCTATTTAATTCCTCATTACTGAAATTGCCACTAAGCTTTTCTAAAAGAAAAATATTCATTCCTTTTGAAAGTACTTCCTTCAATTCAACATCAGCATTTTTTTGAATAAAAAGCTCAATTGAATTTTCATGCAATTGAAGAATACACTGATTGGGAATGACACTTACTTCCTGCGCTTGAAGCGACAGAAAAAGGAAAAAAAGAAAAGAGAATAAGGTTTGACGAATCATTTCTAAAGAGATTCAAACTTAGTTTTATTCAAGACAGTAAAAAAGGCATTTAAGTTTCCTCTACTACAAATAAAGTCAGTGAATTAAAGCACATTAAATTTTTTATAAGGAAAAATACAATTCAATTTGCGCACGTATTTTCAATACTTGTGCTTCAACAAATTCTTTTGAAACTTCTTCGGCAACAGGAATATTGCCTAATAAATTCAAATCGGTAAAATTGAGAATCCACTCTTCGGATGAGGGCGATGGCGCACCATTAAAAACAATACCTAAAATTTCTACTCCTGCCGCATTCAACATTTCGCAAGTAAGTAAGGTGTGATTAATACTGCCCAAATAATTCTGCGAAACAACTATTACTGGCACATTCAGATGAACAATCAAATCTAAAATTAACTCCTGCTCATTCAGTGGAACCATCACTCCCCCAGCTCCTTCAATCAGTAAGCGACTGCTTGTTTCTGGTATTATTATTCTCTCTATATCAATGGCTTTCCCTTCTAAAGCCGCTGCATGATGTGGAGAGGCGGGTGTATTTAACCTGTATGCTTCCTGATGAACTTGGACACCAAAACTTTTTACAAAGTCACTATCTGTTTGTTCAAGACTTCCTGCCTGAACAGGTTTCCAATAGTCTGCACTTAATGCCTTGCAAAGAATTGCTGTAGCAACAGTTTTGCCAATATCAGTACCAATACCAGTAACAAAAACGCGATTAGGAAAAGGTGAGTTCATGTGTGCAATTATCGCACAAGAGACGAAGAATTTAAGTACTTTTTATCAGGGTAATAGATAAAAAGGCAACTGCCGTCTTTAATGGTTTCAATGATTGGCGTTGCCAATTCAACTGGCACACTCGGGCAGCCTAGACTTCTGCCCAATCTGCCGTTTTCTGCAATAAAGTTATCACTCACATAATCTGCCCCGTGCATCACAATAGCTCTCTCCAAAGCGTTGTGATTAATACCTTTTTCAACACCTTCTAATTTAAGCGAAAAACCATGCTTGCCCTGATAAACACTTTGTGTAACATAAAACCCTAAACTGCTTTTGTAGCTAGATGGCTCATTAGAAAAACTCTGGGCAAATTCTTCACCTGTGTTTCTACCATGTGCTACGAGAGAGTTGAAAAGCAGTTTCTTCTCTTCTAAGTCAATAATATATAAACGTTTTGCGTTTGCAGACTGCGAGAAATCGCAGATGGTAATGATGTTACTTTGAATTTTATCTCCAATAGCAAGTTTTTTCCAACCGCTTACAGCGCAGTTGAATACACGCTCCGATAAACCCAACTTTGAAAGTTGCAATTCAGCAAAAACTGAACTCAACTTTTCAAAAGGCACTTTGTTGCTTACTACTTTTGGTGAATAAGTGCCAAAGGAAGTGAGCAAAAGAAACGTAAAAAGAATTACAGAATTTCTTGAAAGCATAAGGTAAAGATAATACAAATTTTTCCCAACTTCTCTACGCAAAATTCAAGTTAAAGTTACAGATGATATAAATCATCTTTTCACACCCGGAAAACTTCTGCCTGCAGTACCCATTTTTTGAACAGTCTTCATCATCTTTTTCATCTCTTCAAACTGCTTTAAAAACTGATTTACTTGCTGGATAGAATTTCCACTTCCCTTTGCCAAACGCTGTCTTCTTATTCCATTCAGTAAATCTGGATTTTCGCGTTCAGAAGGTGTCATAGATTGGATGATGGCTTCGATTTTTTTAAAACTATCGTCATTAATATCAATATCTTTCACTGCTTTTCCAATTCCGGGAATCATACCGAGCAACTCTTTCATGTTACCCATCTTTTTGATTTGCCCGAGCTGATATAAAAAGTCATTGAAATCAAATTTATCCTTACGGATTTTCGCCTCCAATTCTTTTGCTTTCTTCTCATCATATTGTTCCTGAGCGCGCTCCACAAACGAAACGATATCACCCATGCCCAATATCCTTTGCGCCATACGCTCTGGGTGGAACACATCTAAGGTATCCACCTTTTCACCAGTGCTTACAAACTTGATTGGCTTGCCAACTGTGTATGTAATTGTAATGGCAGCACCGCCTCTTGTATCACCATCCAATTTGGTGAGCACAACACCATCAAAATCCAATTTATCATTGAAGGCTTTTGCGGTATTCACAGCATCTTGACCCGTCATGCTATCTACCACAAAAAGAATTTCATCGGGTTTGGTGGCAGCTTTTACTGCTGAAATTTCCTTCATCATCACTTCATCCACAGCCAAACGTCCAGCGGTGTCAATGATTACTAAATCTAAACCCAAACTTTTGGCATGTGCAATACCATTTAAGGCAATCTGAACAGGGTCTTTGCTTTCTTTCTCGTGATATACAGGAATGCCAATTTTTTCTCCTAATACAATCAATTGATCTATAGCCGCAGGGCGATAAACGTCACCTGCCACCATTAGCGGACGTTTAAACTTTTTTGTCTTTAACCAATATGCCAATTTGTGTGTAAAGGTTGTTTTACCCGAACCTTGCAAACCTGCAATCAACACCACAGCAGGGTTTCCTTTGAGGTTAAAATCTGCAGTAGTGCCACCCATAAGCGATGTAAGTTCATCACTCATGATTTTCACCATTAATTGACCCGGGCTAACTGAATTAAGCACGTTTTGCCCTAGTGCTTCTTCCTTTACTTTGTCGGTAAATTCTTTGGCAATTTTATAGTTCACATCTGCATCCACCATTGCTCTGCGGATTTCCTTAACCGTTTCAGCAATGTTTATTTCGGTAATTCTGCCTTGACCTTTCAGCGTTTTAAACGCGCCATCTATCCGTTCCTGTAAACTTTCAAACATATTGTTCCACTTATTTTTCGGGCTGCAAAAGAAAGAAAAGAAGGGGGTTTTGGAAATGCTTAATGCGTAAGAAGCTGTTTTGATTCATCTCACTATTTTTTTATGGCTCTTTTCGGCTGCAACTTCGTCAGGGTTTTTCGATAGAAAACGCCATTATCTCTTCAAAACCTTTCCTTGTTTCGCTCGAAAATAACTGATAAAAATTCTTATGATAAAAATAGCTTCTAATTGTGAAAGCAAGGTTTTTACGTAGTGCCAAGTAAACATTCATCTTGTTATACTAAACCAACCTAAGTCTTGAAAAATCCAAAGGAATAATGGAAAATTAGAATGTTGGAAGAACAAGCTTGTTCTTGTATTCCATTCTTCCTTTATTCTCATATTCCATAATCTTATCTTCCAAAAGTAAGTTTGTTTGATACATCAGTCTGTTGTTCTGAATTAAATTTAGATTTTTGCCGCCCTGAAATTTTCAGTTGAAACAAAGTATAGTATGACTTCGGAGCAAATAAGAAAAGCCTTCTTAGATTTTTTTGAAAGCAAGGGACACAAGATTGTTCCCAGCGCACCCATTGTGGTAAAAAACGACCCTACGCTGATGTTCATCAACAGCGGTATGGCACCGTTTAAGAATATCTTTTTGGGCAACGAACCCATCAAATACCAGCGTATTACCGACACTCAAAAATGTTTGCGCGTTAGCGGCAAGCACAACGATTTGGAAGAAGTAGGTGTGGATACTTATCACCATACCATGTTTGAAATGCTTGGCAACTGGAGCTTTGGTGATTATTTTAAAAAAGAAGCGATTGAGTGGAGTTGGGAGTTGCTTACCTCGGTTTATAAATTAGAAAAAGACCGTTTGTATGTAACCGTATTTGAAGGTGATGCAAAAGAAAACTTGAGCTTCGACCAAGAGGCTTTTGATGAGTGGAAAAAATACACTACCGAAGACAGAATCCTAAAAGGCAATAAGAAAGATAACTTTTGGGAAATGGGCGATACGGGTCCTTGCGGTCCGTGTTCTGAAATTCACATTGATTTAAGAAGCGATGAAGAGCGCAAAGCTATTGATGGCGCAACATTAGTAAATGCCGGACACCCTCAAGTGATAGAAATCTGGAATAATGTATTCATGGAGTTTGAACGCAAAGCAGATGGCAGTTTAGTGAAACTCGCTAAGCAACATGTGGATACAGGCATGGGCTTTGAGCGATTGTGTGTGGCGGTGCAAGGCAAAAAGAGTAATTACGATACAGATGTTTTTCAACCGATTATACAAACGTTAGCCGCAAAAAGTGGTGTTACATATAACTACACCGCGCCCGAACTTTCAGCCGATGGAAAAGTGATTGGCACATTAACCGGTGTGCAAAAAACGGATATTGCCTTGCGTGTAGTTGCCGATCATATTCGCACCATTGCTTTCACCATTGCTGATGGGCAATTGCCAAGCAACAACGGTGCTGGCTACGTGATTCGCAGAATATTACGCAGAGCAGTTCGCTATGGCTATTCTTATTTAGGATTAGAGCAGCCTTTTATGAGTGAGTTGGTACCGATGCTGGCGGAGCAATTCGCAAACGTTTTCCCTGAATTGAAAGCGCAGGAAAGTTTTGTGATGAATGTGATTCGAGAAGAGGAAACTGCATTTTTAAGAACACTTGCAAATGGTATTAAGCGCATTGAAACATTAAGTGGAATTGATGGCAAAATAGCATTTGAGCTATTCGACACTTTTGGATTTCCATTAGACCTTACTAAACTGATTGCTGCCGAAAAAGGCTGGACAGTTGACGAAGCAGGCTTCAAAACAGAAATGACTGCGCAAAAGCAAAGAGGAAAAACAGATGCTACAAAAGAACAAAGCGATTGGACGCTTGTGAGCGAAGACGGCAAGAGCGATTTCATTGGTTACGACTATACGGAAGCGCAGGTGAATGTGGTTAAGTACCGCAGCGTAAAACAAAAGGACAAGGAGTTATTTCAGTTGGTATTAGATAAAACGCCTTTCTATGCCGAAAGTGGCGGACAAGTGGGCGACACCGGCTATTTAGATTTTGGCGATGAAAAAGTTGAAATTTTCGACACCAAAAAGGAGAACGATTTAATTGTGCATTGGGTAAAGAAATTACCTGCAAAACCTGATGCCATTGCGCAAGCAAAAGTGAATGAACCTAAGCGCAACGACATCAAGAAAAATCACTCTGCCACACACTTGTTGCAAGCTGCATTGCGCGAAGTATTGGGTGCGCATGTGCAACAAAAAGGCTCGTTGGTAAATGCTGATTACTTGCGATTCGACTTTTCTCATTTTAGTAAAATGACTGATGAAGAAATTGCCAGAGTGGAGCAAATTGTGAATGAAAAAATAATGCAAAACATCGCCTTAGATGAAAGACGCAATGTGCCAATTGCTGATGCAGAAAAGTTAGGCGCAACGATGCTGTTTGGCGAAAAGTATGGCGAGTTTGTGCGCGTAATTACGTTTGACGAAAAGTTCAGCCGCGAGTTGTGTGGTGGCATTCACGTAGGCGCAACAGGAGAGATTGGCTTCTTTAAAATTACTTCCGAAAGCTCAACGGCAGCGGGTGTGCGAAGGATTGAAGCTGTTACCGGAAAGAATGCGATTCAATTGGCAAATGACGCCATTGCTCAATTAGCCGATGTAAAAGCCGCGTTGAACAATTCAAAAGATGCGTTGAAGTCGATTGAGAATTTGAAGGTTGAAAATGATGAATTGAAAAAGCAACTTCAACAATTTGAAGACCGCGCCATTGCCGAATTGAAGAAGCAAATTCTAACTACCATTGAAAAAGTTGGCTCAATTCAGTTCTACTCCTCTACTAACGTGGATGTAAATTCTGTGGATGCTTTACGCAAATTGGGCATTCAACTCACCAACGATTTGAAAGATAATTTTGTGCTGCTACTTTCAACCGACATCAATGGCAAACGTCCTGTGCATTTGCGTATTGCACCTTCATTAAATATAAACGGCAATCAATTGTTGAAAGAACTTTCACCAAATATTAAAGGCGGTGGTCCGGCAGACTTTGTGCAAGCAAGTGCAGGAAGTGTAGATGAAGTGAATGCTTTGATTGTAAAGTTGAAAGAAAAGTTTCAGTAGGTTATATTTGGATAAAATTTGAGTTATGAATATTACAGAGGAAGCACTTAAACTTAGCGACTCAGAAAAATTAGAGTTGATAGGATTACTTTGGAATGATATTGACGAGCATCAGAAAGTAAAACTATCAGGTGCAAAGAAAAAATTCCTTGATACTCGCATTGAAGCAATAGAAAGTGGTGAAGGTTCTTTTGTTACATTGGAAGAAACTAAAAATCGCTACTACGCTGCTTCTAAATGAAATTTACCTACAGCATTGAGGAGGTTGCTGCCAAACAGCTTTTAGAGGCAGCAGATTGTTATGAAGAACAAACCTCTGGGCTTGGAGAGCGATTGATATTACATTTTGAATCGGCTATATTATTACTTATTCAAAGTCCATTTTTTGAAATCAGATATCCAAACCATCAATCTGTCAAGCGTTTTATCAAGGAAAGATGTTTATAAATACTTTCCTCAAACCCTATTGAATACTAAAGAGAAATCAGATAATGAACGAAGATAAATACAGTAAATACGAAGTGGTAGTTGGGCTTGAAGTCCACGCGCAGCTTTCTACACAAAGCAAAATGTATTGTGGTGATAGTGCAGCGTTTGGTGCACCGCCCAACACGCAGGTGAGCCCGCTTTCGCTGGGGCATCCTGGCACTTTGCCTATGGTAAATGAAGTGGCAATTGAATCAGCAGTGAAAATTGGTTTGGCAACGCACTCAGAAATTCGTCACGAAAATCAGTTTGCGCGCAAAAACTATTTCTATGCTGACTTGCCCAAAGGCTATCAAATTACGCAGGACAAAACACCTATCTGCACCAATGGCAAAGTTGATTTTGAATTAAATGGTGAGAAGAAAAGTGTGCGCCTCACGCGCATTCACATGGAGGAAGATGCCGGAAAAAGCATTCACGATATTGACCCTTACTTTACGCTCGTTGACTTGAATCGGGCGGGCGTTCCTTTGATAGAAATTGTTTCGGAGCCGGACATTCGCAGTGGTGATGAAGCGATGGCATATCTGTATGAGATTCAAAAATTGGTGCGCTATTTGGATATATGCGATGGCAATATGGAAGAAGGCAGTATGCGCTGCGATGCCAATGTTTCTGTGCGTTTGAAGGGTGCAACAGAATACAATCAGCGCAGTGAGGTAAAGAATATGAATAGTATGCGCAATGTGAAACGCGCTATTGAGTTTGAATTTATGCGCCAGATTGATGCGCTGGAAGCAGGCGAAAAAATGGTGCAAGAAACACGCGGCTTTGATGCGGTGAAAGGCGTAACACTTTCGCAACGCAGCAAGGAACATGCGCATGATTACCGCTATTTCCCTGAGCCTGATTTGCCGCCTGTGGTGCTTACAGATGAATATATT
>CAZKHZ010000114.1:0-10365 GCA_964552715.1 uncultured Chitinophagaceae bacterium
TGCGCCAAAGGGGCTTGCCTGTGAGCCGCAGGCTCAAATTCGTGTCCATTTCATCAACGCAACTTCCGTAACCGCGACTTCTGCGAGCCACAAATTACCTCGCTACTAAACTTAAGTAAATTGATTTTGAATGTTTGAATTCACTTCTAATAATGCTCAAACCACTCAAATCGCTGCTTGATGATATTTTCTTTTTCTTTCTTTAAGTAATTCAAAAAAGCGGAGGCAACAGGTGAGTGATTTTTACCTTTCATCCAAATCAAATTCCATACAGATTCTATTGGAAAACCCTTCACCGGGATTATTTGCAGTTCTCCATTTTGCAGCTCATTCTTAATACCAATTAAAGGCATAATGGAATAGCCCAAGCCAGCAATCACAGCTTGTTTTACCGCTTCGTTGGAAGTCAATTCCATCTTTTTATGAACAGGCAACTTGTTTTGCTTAACGTATATTTCCATAGTTTGTCTGGTTCCCGACCCGTATTCACGATATATCAAAGGAATGGTTTCAAAAATGTTTTTATCGTAAGGCTTTTTATTAAATTTATCGTTGCCACTGCCAACCAGAAATAATTTATTTTGCATTAATTCAATCTTATCCACTCTAAGCGTTTCGGGTAGCACTGAAACAAGCGAAAAATCAATTTCATTGCGCTCTAAACTTTGCAGCACGCTCACCTTATTGGTTACGTCCATTACTAATTCCACACCCGAGTTTTGGCGCAAAAAATCTGAAACAAAATAAGGCATAATGTATTTGGCGGTAGATACAATAGAAAATTTAAGCCTGCCAGTAAGCTGCCCCTTGTGTGCCTGTGTTTTGTAATTTAAAGCATAAGCTTGGTCTAAAATATTTTCTGCTGACTCGGCAACCTCCTTACCAAAATCGGTGATAAAGATTTTTCTCCCCACAATTTCCGTAAGCGGTATTTCAAATTGCTTTTGAAACTTTTTCAATTGAATAGATACGGCAGGCTGCGATAAATGGAGTGCCTCTGCGGCTTTGGTAATACTTTCTGCCTGAGTTATTTTCAAAAAAATACGAAGTTGATTGATGGTGTAATTCATAAATATTACTTATCTGTATTATAGCGAATATAAATAAATCCTATAAATAGGATTACTCAATATTGCAACTTCAAAAAAAATAAACACATTTGAAGCATGACAAAAATTACAGTAGCAAAGGGTGATGGTATTGGTCCTGAAATTATGGACGCAACATTAGAAATCATTTTGGCAGCAGGTGCTAAGATTGAAATTGAAGAAATTGAGGTTGGAGAAAAAGTTTACTTGGCTGGAAACACTGCGGGCATTGCAAAAGAATCGTGGGATGTTATTCGCAGAAACAAAGTTTTTCTTAAAGCACCTATCACCACACCTCAGGGTGGCGGGTATAAGAGTTTGAATGTAACCACCCGCAAATTTCTGGGTTTATACTCAAATGTAAGACCTTGCATGAGTATGCATCCTTTTGTAAAAACCAAGCATCCTGTGATGGATATTGTGATTGTGAGAGAAAATGAGGAAGATTTATATGCAGGTATAGAACATCAACAAACTGATGAAGTGGTGCAATGCTTAAAATTAATAAGCAGACCAGGTTGCGAAAAAATTGTTCGTTATGCATTTGAATATGCAAAACAATATGGCAGAAAGAAAGTGACTTGTTTCACAAAAGATAATATCATGAAACAGACAGATGGATTGTTTCACCAGGTGTTTGATGAAATTGCAAAAGAATATCCAGAAATAGAAAATGAACATTGGATAATAGATATTGGCGCAGCAAAAATGGCTGACACACCAGAGGCATTTGATGTTTTAGTAATGCCGAATTTATATGGTGATGTGCTTTCGGATATAGCCGCACAAATTGCAGGCTCTGTAGGGTTAGCAGGCTCGGCAAATATTGGCGAAGAGTGTGCTATGTTTGAAGCAATACATGGCTCGGCACCTAGAAGAGCAGGACAAAACTTGGCAAACCCATCTGGACTTTTACAAGGTGCTATAATGATGCTGAATCATATTGGGCAAACTGATGTGGCAGAGAAAGTACAAAATGCTTGGTTAAAAACCATTGAAGATGGAATACATACCTACGATGTTTACAAAGAAGGAACAAGCAAACAAAAAGTAGGCACTAAAGAATTTGCACAAGCAGTAGTCGCTAATCTTGGAAATAAACCAAGTCTTTTGAAAGCCGTTTCGTATGCAAAAAACACGGCTCTCAATTTGCCTAAATATGTGCGCAAGCCAAGAGCCAATAAAGAACTGGTGGGCGTGGATGTTTTTGTTCATTGGGAAGGAAGCGATGCGAATGAATTAGCTGCTCTTCTTTCAAAAATTGAAGATGCCGACTTGAAATTTTCAATGATTACCAACCGTGGAATTAAAGTTTGGCCCGATGGTTTTAAAGAAACGTTCTGCACAGACCACTGGCGCTGCCGTTTCAAACCTGTAACTAGTAAAACCATAACTAAGAAACATATAGCACAATTGCTTCTGCAAGCAGACTTGTTTGGCATTGACACTATAAAGACTGAAAACCTTTACGAGTTTGATGGTAAGTCAGGTTATTCGCTCGGTCAAGGTCAATAAAAGATTATGGATAACGAGTAACCCAACTCATAGAAATTAGTCTTTTATCTAGCATCAGCATTGTGCATTTGTGCATTTATAATGTGTAATTATATCAATGAATGATGAAAATATTATTCAAAGTAAATTGATGGATGCTACACTAATAATTAAGTGTTTGATTTTAATAAAAGCATTGTCTAATACTAACGATATAAAGTATGAACAACTTAATTGACATAAGTTTAGCAGAGCAAAACTACTCGTTATCAGAAGCTAAAAGATGGTCGCTTAACCTCACAAGCCATGCAGTAAATTCCAATGAACGTGAAAACTTCAGTAAAGAGATTCGCTTTGGCAAGCAAAATGAAAATTTGATAAGCAAGAGTTTGGAATGGCAAAAACTTAGGGAGCAATTAAGAAACAAGCTAGCGCATTCTTTATACCAGTCAGAAACAGTACACATAAAGTACGATATTACTATTGAAAGAAATATTTAGCTGAATGTTCTTTAATAGAAAGATGGTAATAGCTACCAGTCATGGCAAAGAAAAAGTAATAGCTCCGATATTCAAAAATGAACTTGGTATTGAGTCTTTTGTTTTGCAAAGTTTTGATACAGATACTTTCGGCACATTTAGTGGTGAAGTTGACCGGACTGACGACCCTTTAACTACAGCAAGAAAGAAATGTTTGCTTGCAATGAACGCTGCAAATTGTGATATAGGAATTGCCAGTGAGGGTTCGTTTGGAGCGCATCCTCAATTATTTTTTGTGCCTGCTGATGATGAATGGCTTGTGTTTATTGACAAGAAAAATGATTTGGAAATAGTTGTGCGGGAACTTAGCACAGAAACCAACTTCAATGCAAAGACAATACAAACAGAAGATGAATTATTAGCATTTGCCGAATTGGTAAAATTCCCTTCACATTCAATCATTTTAAAGAAAAGTAAAGATGATTTTGATGGCATGAAAAAAGGCATCAACAACCTAAGTGAATTGAGTAGCGTATTTCATCAACTCCATAAATACACTAACGAAGTTTATGCCGAAACAGATATGCGGGCAATGCACAACCCAAGCAGGATGAAAGTTATTGAGCAGGCAGCAATCAAATTGGCTACGAAAATTAATTCGCATTGTCCAAATTGTAGCACTCCGGGCTTTGGCATCACCAATGTAAAGCAAGGTTTGCCTTGTGCTTGGTGCAGCGCTGAAACTCGCTCTACTTTAAGCCACATATACTCTTGTGCTAAATGTGATTTTTCTAAAGAGGAATTCTACCCACATAAAAAAACATTTGAAGACCCGATGTTTTGCGACAGTTGTAATCCATAAATATTATAGGAATTTAATCGAACAACATGTTTATAAGCAACAAACTTTTTTTAGCGTGCGCGTTTTCTAGCAGGAACATTTTCTCAGAAAAAGATACGGCAACGATTTATTCTTTACCACTGCAATTGGATCCGCATTTACTGAGAATCAAAAGTATTTTAATGCAATAAAGGATTTCATTAACCCTTAAACAACACAATAGCTTTTCAATTTACATCGTACATGATACCAGTTGTCGCTTTGTGAATAACATCATAAATAGAGCATATCTGATTTTGAACTACTTATGAAGGTATGATTGAACAAATCTTTATTGACAATTTTTCATTTATTACAACCAATTCAAATCTGAACCAACAGAAAAACAAACTGTTTAAATTAATTATAAAGCATCAGTCATTTGAAATTTTAAAGCCAAATGTTCTAGGTCTGGTTTTTCAACAGGGAGATTTGAACTTAATTACAGTTATTACTGACAAAGAAAAAAATAATTTAAACGAAAGTGTTATTCTTGACGAAGCAGTGAACAGTTATCATTTATCACTTTAATTGCTGTTGTTTTGATTCAAGTTTTCATCTATTTTCTCTTTTTGAAATTTGTTAACAGATTAGTTATAGTCACTGCTTAGTTTAGTGCCCTTAAAATTTATGGATACCGAAAAAACAAATACACCATTAAAAAGATTTTGGAAATTAATGGCACTCGAAAAAAGGGAGTTGCTGAACATTTATTTTTTCTCAATTCTAAGCGGATTGATATACCTCTCTATTCCTCTTGGCATACAATCTATCATCAACCAATTGTTTGGCGGGTTGGTGAGTACTTCTATTGTGGTACTTATCTCAATTGTAGTTTTGGGAGTATTTTTAAATGGTTGGCTTTTTATACATCTGATGAAGATAAACGAGCGAATTCAAAGGAGAATTTTCACCAGATTCAGTTTGCAATTTGCGTATAAGATTCCCCGACTTGATTTGATGGCTATTGACGATTACTACCTGCCAGAATTGGTGAATCGCTTTTTTGATACAGCTTCTTTGCAAAAAGGACTAAGTAAAGTGCTACTTGAAATTCCCTCAGCATCTGTGCAAATAATATTTGGTCTCACGCTTTTGTCACTGTACCATCCTGCATTTATAGGCTTTGGTTTTTTGCTTGTTGTTTTGATGTATTTTATACTTAGCCTTACCTACCCGCAGGGAATCAGGACTTCTTTAGAGGAAAGCAATTATAAATATGAGGTAGGATATTGGTTAGAAGAGGTAGCCCGCACTATCAAAACATTGAAGTTTATGGGCATGAATGATTTTCCTGCACGCAAGGCTGATACCTTTGTGAGTGGCTATCTTGATGCACGCACTGAGCATTTTAAAGTACTTAAAATTCAATTTTGGGCTTTTGTAATGTTCAAAGTTATCATCACAGCAGCACTTTTGATTTTAGGTACCGTTTTGGTGATTAATCAACAAATAAATATTGGTCAGTTTATAGCTAGCGAAATTGTAATTCTTATGTTGTTGAATTCAGTTGAAAAAGTGATTGGTAGCTTAGATGTAGTTTATGATATGCTTACTTCATTAGAAAAGGTAAGTAAAATTTTAGATCAACCCGTAGAGCGCGAAGGCGGATTAGATATTTTGGAAATAAGCGATGCAAAAGGAATCAATATAAATGTAGAAAATCTATCTTATAGATTTAATGAGCATGATAAATACATTTTGCAAGATTTGAATTTTGAAATAAAGAGCGGTGAGAAGGTATGTATTTTCGGCTCACAAGGTTCAGGCAAAACTACCTTACTAAAGCTGTTTACGGGTGGCTATCCTAATTATGATGGAAACCTACTTTTCAACGGTTATCCATTAGGCGATTACGATCTTCAGAAACTACGGCAGGAAATGGGCATTTACCCTTCTACCACCGATTTGTTTTCTAGTACACTTTATGAGAACCTAACCCTAGGAGACAACACCATTACTGTTCAGTTTATACTTAGCGTTGCACAGCAAGTAGGGTTGCTCAGTTACATTCAATCTCTTAATAAAGGATTAGATACTCACATAAGTACCATCGGCAAAAATCTGCCGCGAAGTATCATAAATAAGATTTTGCTTACCCGTGCTTTGCTTACAAAACCTCGGCTCTTATTATTAGAAGATTGCTGGAGTGTGTTGGAAAGAATAGAACAAGAGAATATGGTAAAATATCTGACCAGTCCATCCAATGAGTTTACTTTAATAACTATTACTAATGATGAAAATTTCGCAAGAAATTGTGATAAAGTTATTCTGTTAGAAAATGGAAAGATTGCAAAGTGTGGAAATTTTGATACCATCAGCAAGACGGAGGAGTATCGAAGAATGTTCAAAGTATTTAGTTTATAACCGACAATAACAAGAAGTGGTTTTATGTGGATGAATAAGAATAGTGACTTTTTACTTAAAGAAAAGAAGGAATTCGCATCTTTTAAAAAGGCATTTGGTGATGAAGGCGAAACAAACACCATAAAATGGTTGTTTGGTTTTAGTATCGGGTTTATATTATTGCTGCTGCTTCCATGGACGCAAAACATTCAGGCACCAGGGCTAATTACTACCCGTTCGCCAGAGCAACGTCCACAGGAGTTGAACTCAATTATTGCTGGGCGAATAGAAAAATGGTTTGTTCAAGAAGGAGATGTGGTAAACAAAGGAGATACCATTTTGAAAATAACTGAGGTAAAGGAAAATTACTTAGACCCTGCGTTATTGCAACGAACAGAAGAGCAAATAAAAGCCAAAGAAGGAACAGTTGATTTTTATAGAGATAAAGTTGGTGCTATTCAAAGCCAGCTTAAATCATTGTATGAAGCTCGGGACTTAAAAATGGAATTTTTGCGCAATAAAATCAAACAAGCAATACTAAATGTGCAAAGCGACAGTATGGCATTTGAAGCTGTGAGAACAGAGTTTAAAATTGCTCAAGATCAATATAAACGACAAGAAGAACTCTACAAACAAGGGCTTAAATCTCTTACCGAGTTAGAGCAACGAAAGCAGCAACTTCAAAACTCGGAATCTAAAAGAGTGATTGCTGAAAATGAGTATGTGAATTCAAAAAATGATTTGTTGAATTCAAAAATTGAATTCAACCAAACTGACAGGGAGTATTCTGAAAAAATAGCAAAAACAGAGAGCGATAAATTTTCTACGCTAAGTGATGTAACCACAGGAGAGGGTGAGGTAGCAAAACTTAAAAATCAGTTTACAAATTATGCCATCAGAAGCGCGTTTTATTTTGTTTTGGCGCCACAAGCCGGGCAGATAACTAAAACAATATCGGCAGGTATTGGTGAGGTTGTAAAGGAAGGTGAAATGATGGCTAAAATTGTTCCTCAACAATTTCAATATGCTGTAGAAATGTATGTAAGGCCAGTTGATTTGCCCTTGATTTCCACTGGGCAAAAAGTTCGTTATCAGTTTGATGGTTGGCCCGCAATTGTTTTTAGCGGTTGGCAAAATCTTAGTTATGGAACATACGGTGGAAAAGTAGTTGCCATTGATAATTCTATTTCCGAAAACGGAAAATTCAGAATCTTGGTGTCTGAAGATCCTGATGATAGAAAATGGCCTCTTGCATTAAAAGCGGGTGGCGGAGCAAAAGGTATGGCTTTGTTAAATGATGTAACCATCATCTATGAGATTTGGCGAAACCTAAATGGTTTCCCTCCCGATTTTTACACTTTAAACAACACTAAAAAAACCTCCACTAAGAATGAAAAATAATCTGCTGCAAAAATACTTTTTGGTGTTTTTGCTTACCAGTTGCATCATACTAAATGCTGCACCTGTAGATTCCGTTCAAAAAACACTTTCGGTTTCTGAATTTATAGAAGTAGTAAAAAAATATCATCCAGTAGCCAAGCAGGCGCACTTAATACCAGAGCAAGCTAAAGCCGAATTGCTCATTGCTCGAGGAGGTTGGGATCCTTATTTATCATCTGTTTACGACCGAAAGGCGTATGACGGGGCTAATTATTATTCCTACTTTGAAAACAAAGTTTCGGTTCCTGTGTGGTATGGTATTGAGGTAAATGCAGGCTATGATTTTGTATATGGAAACAATGTAAATAGCGAAAATATATTGCCGAGCAACGGGCTTGGAAGTTTGGGTATCTCTGTGCCAATCCTTAAGAATATGCTTATGGATAAGCAAAGGGCGGCACTTCGAAAAGCGCAAATTTTTAGAGAAGCCAGCGAGCAGCAACGTTTGATAATTCTTAACGACATATTGCTAGAGGCTTTGAAAGCCTATTACAATTGGAGCTACGCTTTTTACGAATATCAGATTTATCAAGCAGCTACCATTGTTGCGCAACAACGATTTAATGCCACTGTTCAGTCCAATTTGTTTGGCGATAGGGCTGCCATAGACACCACAGAGGCATTAACGCAATTGCAAAGCAGGCAGTTTCAACTAAATGATGCGCGTTTGCTTTTTTTGAACAATGGGCTTGAGTTGAGTAATTTTTTGTGGACAGAAAATGAACAGCCGATTGTATTTGATACTTCAATAATTCCTACGCCTTTAAACTCCGATTTTATACAACAAGTTTTGATGCTTACAATGCTAGAGGAACTTTCAAGCCAACTACTACTTACGCATCCTATTTTGTTGAATTATAATTTTAAACTCCGACAATTAGAAATTGAGCGCAGGTTGAAGATGGAAGATTTAAAGCCGACATTAAATGCAAAGTACAACCTGCTGAGCGAGCAATTTAATTTTGAAAGCAATGCAGGATTGATATTTGCTAATAACTACAAATTAGGCGTTAGTTTTTCTATGCCTTTGACGTTTATGCAAGGTAGAGGTTCGCTGCGATTAACCAAGCTTGAAATTAAAAATACACAGTATGCTATTGACTTTAAGAAACAAGAATTGATGAATAAATTGAAGAGCTATTTTAATGAGCTCATCAATCTTCAGCAGCAAACAAAGTTGTATCAGGAAACGGTAGAGGGATATAAGGCACTTTTTGATGGAGAAAATACTCGATTCAATAATGGCGAGAGTTCGCTGTTTTTAGTAAACGCCCGCGAAAACCGTTATATAGATTCACTAGCAAAACTGCGGAAGTTGCAGGCTGAGTATTTTAAAACAGAAGCTGCACTAAAATGGACTATTGGAAACATTAGTAGCCTTTGATATTTGTACTAAATCATCTTGAAGGCATTTTTTTTAAATTGCAAATTGCCTTGTAAAAAAAACAAAAGTAAGGAAGTGTGCAATAAGGGTTCAGAAGTGAGTGAAAAGCTATTAGGTGCCAGCCATGAGCGATGCGAAATGAAGTGTATAAAGATAAATCAATGGCATTGTGGCAAATAACTGAAATCTAACTACAGTCATCAAATGCAGTAAGCTTGTAGAGGAGTGTTTGGTGAACGGTGTGTTGGCAACAGGGCGTGTACAAGCTCAGCCTGACAAGCGTGTTGACAAACAAGACTTATCACCCTTAAAAATAGACCGTTACCCCGCCTGTGCCGCCAAAAGCGGTGCGCTTGTAGCGGGGGGTGTTTATAGAACAGTGTCTTTGGCTTTTATTTCAACTTCAAACTTTCGTTACAAGCCCCATTTGCAAGCCTACGCACACATCAGCGCGGCACCATTGCTAAGTTGGCTTACACCATTAGCATTGATAGCATAAAAGTAGAAGTAATACGTAAACCCCACCTGCAAGTTGATAAATGTTTTTTTGCGCGACTTATTAAAGTCGAAAATTACCCCACTAACACTAGGCGGTGGCGGAGGAGGATTGCTGTCATCATCCGTTAACACCAATTGCCCTGTACCATTAATGTTTGCATAATCAGGTTTAATTTGGTTTAAAATCACAATGCAACCATAAAATTCGGCACCTGCCACTACCTCCACCTCGGCAATTAGCACACCAGTGATACCGCGTTTCACCATTGGGGTGGCGGGTACTGCCGGTGGGTTTATTGCAGACGATATTCCCTTGGTAGGTATAAAGCCCGACATCAAAATTTTGTTTGCATCACCAGCCGCCACCGTGTTTACATAGCCCGCAAGGCTATCTAAGCCAACAATCAGCGAGGCGTATGCCGCCTGATAAGGTCCCTTGTTGCTTCGCCCACCAAACTGATACGCTCCGTATTTGTTTATAAAGTCATCAATCAGGGTTTGGCAATCGCTCTGCGTTATGGGCGGTGTAGGAAACACTGTGCCGTTTTCAAAAATGCCATCGCGCACCGCTACGGCAAAACTCTCTACGTTGTCGCGCTTGTAATTGTGGTAACTAAGACTTGGTTTTACTTTTAAAGTTCCCATAAAATTGAAATTTGATTAAGAAAAAACTTGTTGATTATTGTTTTTGTTTGAATTTTAACATCCATACCGTCATTTAAGGTACGCTGAGTCTGTTGCACACTATTCTTGTAC
>CAZKHZ010000114.1:10465-12192 GCA_964552715.1 uncultured Chitinophagaceae bacterium
GGTGCAGCCCAAAACAGTACTGTCGCACACTATTCTTGTACTGGTGCAGCCCAAAACAGTACTGTCGCACACTGTTCTTGTACTGGTGCAGCACAAAACAGTACTGCCGCACACTATTCTTGTACTGTTGCACTTTCAAGCCTACCGCAAGTCTGTTGTTCTTCACGCAGCGATAGTATCACAAAGTAAAATCTACAAATCCGCCCACAGGCGGATTTGATATCAAAAACAATTTTATGGTAAGCTTAAAAAAAATCAATTGTCACAGTATTGTCATATTTTTTGTTGCCCTTTTAATATGTAAAAACATGTATTTATATTAGCCTTCAATAAAACTTTCGCCCATGTCAGAGGTTAAAATTGAAGTAGTAATTCGTTTTTCTGCCTTGCGTTTTATTCAAAAAAACAATATGACACAAAAAGAATTTGCATACCTGTGTGGTTTAAACTACAAGAACCTTAGCGATTTTTTAAACAATTGCGGCAATGTAAAATGCACTACCATCAATGCTATTTTTACTGCCATTGGTGTAGATCTAAATATCTTGCTCGAATATATATATGCGCAAATAGAAGCACAAGCAAAGCGCAAGGCAAAGCGGGTGCAATAGGTTGTTGTTTAAAGTACTTATATTAGTACCATGAATTTGAAAGCCGAGCCAATCCTTTATCGAAAAGAAGCGCGCATAGTATTGTATTTTGATTATAACGCTGACGACAACAAACGCCTGCGCCAACTGCCAGGGGCGCGGTGGAGCATTATGCTGAGAGCTTGGCATGTGCCCGATAATGTTACCTACCGCGAAAAATTTGACATACCTGTAACCACAGTTGCCAAAATATCGTTGCATAAAATTAATGCCATCAATCAACCCGCCATGCTAAAGTTGCTGGAAGAATTGCAATTGCGCGCTCGTAGCCCAAACACCATCAACACCTACAGAATTGAATTTGCCCAATTGCTTTGTTTGCTAAAAACCAATCACGTAGATGCACTAGATACCGAAACGCTGCGCAGCTATTTTTTGTATTGCATGCAAAAATTAAAAATGACCGAAACACAGGTAAGTAGTCGCTTTAATGCAGTGAAGTTTTATTTTGATAAAGTGCTAAAACGACCTAGCATTTTTATAGAAATACCCCGCCCCAAAAAACCATCGCAACTGCCCAAAGTGATACATGCACTAGACATCAAAAAAATGCTAGCCGCTACCCAAAACCTAAAGCACAATATTATTCTAAAACTTTTCTACGGCATGGGGCTGCGCATGTCCGAAATTGTGAACCTTAAAATTACAGATATAGACAGCAAAAATATGCAGGTGTTTATAGAAGGCGTAAAAGGAAAAAAAGACCGCTACACAATGCTGCCCGAAAGTGTGCTGCATCAACTTAGCGACTACTACCTAGAATATAAACCAAAAGTATATTTGTTCGAAGGGCAATATGGCGGCAAATACAGCATCCGCAGTGCACAATTGGTGTTTAAAGAAGCCCTAAAAAAAGCCAAGATAAATAAGAAGGTAGGCTTATATAGCCTGCGCCATAATTTTGTTACCCACCTGCTACAAGCCGGCACCGACATCACTGCCATACAAAAGCTATTGGGGCTCAATGATATTAGAAAAACCTTAACCTATGCCCAAGTAAGTTAAAAGGATTTGAAGAATATAAAAAGCCCTCTCCACAACATTTAAATACCTGCACGTATTAGCTATTAATTTTAA
>CAZKHZ010000115.1:0-12134 GCA_964552715.1 uncultured Chitinophagaceae bacterium
CGTTGGTATCTCTTTGAAATTAAAGATATGTGCAAAAAAAATAGATTTGTATATTACAAAGTAAATTGAGCGAAAACATTTTTCCGCATCTTCATCGCCTCAAAATATAAAATGTCGCAACCACAATTTCAGCGCACGCTTACACCACTCATGCTTTGGGGCTTAGGCGTAGGCTATGTTATTTCAGGAATGTATTTCGGGTGGAATATCGGCTTGGATAAAGGCGGCACGCTTGGCTTGGGTATTGCTACTTTTTTTATCTTGATAATGTATATAACCTTTTCATTCAGCTATTCGGAGTTGGCGTGCGCCATACCAAAAGCAGGAGGCGCATTTGATTATGCCCAGCGCGCCTTTGGCAATGAAGTTGGCTTTGTTGCCGGCATGGTGCAATGGATTGAATTTGTGTTTGCACCACCTGCAATTGCCTTGGGTATAGGCGCGTACTTTCATTTGTTGTTGCCCGAAATTCCTGCAATTGTTTTTGCCATCATTGGTTATTTCATTTTCACCGGCATCAATATTTTGGGCGTAAAACTGAGTGCATCATTAGAGTTGGTAATTACAATTATAGCCGTTGCCGAACTGACGCTTTTTGCGGCATTAAGCCTGCCGCATTTTAATATCGAAAACTTAAAAACCAATCCATTGCCCAATGGTTTGGAAGGTGCATTTGCTGCCATTCCATTTGCAATTTGGTTCTTTCTGGGCATGGAAGGTTTGGCAAACGTGGCAGAAGAAACCATAGAGCCGCAAAAGAATATCACCAAAGGTTTCGCCTACAGTATGGCTACGCTTGGTGTGTTGGCAATCATGACTTTTTGCGCAGCAGTAGGCGTTGGAGGTTGGGAGAAGGTTGTATATAATGCTTCCGGTGGGGTTTCAGACTCTCCGCTGCCAATGGCACTGGGGCAAATTACTGGCGAGTCTGGCCTCATGTATCACATGCTGATAAGCGTTGGTCTATTCGGCTTTGTCGCTTCGTTCAATGGTTTGCTGCTTGCTGCTGGAAGAGCAACTTATGAATTTGGTAAAAGCGGTAATTTTCCGAAAGTGTTGGGCAAAATTCATCCTAAATTTCACACACCGCATTTAGCATTATGTTTCAATATGTTGGTTGGTGTGATTGCTTTATTCACCGGCAGAACAGGCGAGATAATTACCATAGCAGTTTTTGGTGCAGTGTGTCTGTATGCAATTTCATGCCTGTCACTTTTTAAACTTAGAAAGAGCGAGCCAGATTTGCATCGCCCGTTCATTGCACCTTTTTATCCATTGTTTCCTGCGGTAGCATTAGCAATATCCTTAGTAGCATTGGTAGCACTTACCTACTATAATCTTTTGTTGGCGGGCATTTTTGTTGGGGTGATTGTTGTGAGTTATGGCTTGCATAAAGTTGTTTCGCTTAATAAACAGTAATTTATCAAAGCGGGCAGATTTCATTATTTAAAAAGAGGTCATCAATGCTTCATCCCTAATATTAGGGGTATTACACAAAATAGGTTTTTATACTTTCGCACAAAATTATTGGATATGCGTTCATTCATACTTCTTCTATCTTTTTTCCTTTTGTCAATTAACTGTATTGCAGAAGGTGCCGCTAAACTTGCTTTCTCTCCATCGGACTCATTAAACACGGCAGCGCAATTGCCTAGTGGCAATGGCTCTATTATAGTAAACCAATGGGTAAAAAATATTTCGGGTGGAAACATCATAGTGAAGTGGAATATTGCAGGATACAATGGCGAATCTGGTTGGGATTATAAAATATGCACTACCGATAGCTGTTTCAATTTTCCACCTCCAATTGCTTTTCCGGAAGTTCCATTGGCAGCAGGCGATAGCATAGAATTGATTTGGGAGGTGATACCATACACACAAACCGGTTCAGGAAATTGTACTTGTAACTTTTGGGTAAAGGGCGATAGTACACAAAGCAACGTTCGCAATTTTTTGAAAGTGGATGCCTCTAATGTTTCATCCATACAAAACTCCGCATTGGTGCAAACAATCAAACTCTATCCTAATCCTGCTTCTTCAATTCTAAATATTGATTTTGATGCAGAAGCTGATGATGAAATTTCGTTAACAAATATTGCCGGACAAAAAGTAATCAGTGGAATGTTTCAAAAGAGCTTACCTGTTTCCAATCTTCCATCAGGCAACTATAAATTAATAGTTACCCGCAGAAATAAAATAATAGGTATAGCTGACTTCATACGTTAATTATCTTAGCGCGAAACCTTTGCGTGTCACAAACAACAACAGATTCCTTAATAGCACAAATTCAACAATTGGAGGGCGCATCCCGCTTGGATGCGCTTCTTGAATTGTGTTCGCGACATAATGCTTTAGGCGATAAAGCTATTGTGTACTTTGATGAGGCTTATGAATTGTCAAGACATTTAGACAATCAACTTGTTTCGGCAAGAATATTTGTGCTGAGAGCTCAGTTTAATGATGCACGGGGTCAACAGACAAATGCAATTGAGTTACTTAACCAAGCAATGAAGTTGTTAATCAAAGCTCAAGAATCGGAGGAAGCTACCGTGCTGATTGGCGATGCACATTTTACACTTGGCTTGGTAAAGAAAAAGCTAAACGCAAATCATCATGCTATCAATGCTTTTGAAAGTGCTGTAAATGCCTTTAGCAAAACATCAAATAAGGATGGCTTAGCAAAATCACTTATCCGATTAGGGGCAACAAAAAATGAAGTTGGAAACACGCAAGATGCACTTGACGATATCTCTCAAGCATTGGTAATTGCAGAAACAAATAATAATGAGTTTAGAGTTTCGCACGCCCACAATAGTTTAGGAAATGTCTATTTCAATCAAGGAAATTTCACGCTTGCCCTTAAGCACTTCTTTAAAGCATTGCCATTTACTGAAAAAACTAACAATGCTTTAGCTAATGCCACGCTCTATAGAAACATTGGAAATGTTTATGCCTTTCAAGCAGATTATGACAGAGCTGAAGAATACCATCAAAAATCTCTTAAGCAGTATCAAGAGGTAGAAAATAATTTTGAAATCATTCACCAATTAGCAAATCTAGGTGCGGTTTTACTAGAAAAAAGAAAGTATCGCGAAGCAAAAAAACATCTCTACGAAGCAATTGAACTGGCAGCAAAGGCAAATGCACCCAACACGCTTGGCTATACCTATTTCTATTTGGGGAATGCTTATTTTGAAGAACATAACATCAACGCTGCATTAGAAAATTACCACAAGGCAAAGGCTATCAATGCAGAAACAGAAGATAAGCGCAACCTCGCGCTTGCACTAAACGGAATAGCAAAGGCTTTAATTTTTTCGGGAGATGTGGATGGGGCTGAACCATATTTATTAGAAGCTATAGAAGTAAGCCGCGAATCAAAACTTGCTAACGAAGAAAAGGACACACTTAAATTACTTTCAGAGGTGCGTAAGCAACAACGCAGATTTGCTGAAGCTCTATCACTATTTGAAAAATATGCCGCCCAAAAAGAAGCGTTGCTGAATGCTGATAAAATTCGCGAAGCGGAGGCATTGCAAACTCAAATGGCAATTGAAAACAAAGAGAAAGAAATTGTAATTGAAAGGCTACGCAATGTGGAATTAAAGCAAGCTTACGAACAGCTTAAAGCAGCACAAAACAGATTAATACAGCAAGAAAAACTTGCATCACTTGGGCAACTCACCGCAGGTGTGGCGCACGAAATTCAAAACCCTTTGAATTTCGTAAACAACTACTCAGATATTTCTGTAGAGCTGCTGGAAGAATTGAGTGGAGTAAGTGATGAAAACGAGAGGAGAGAATTGATTGAAATGCTGCGCAATAATCTCTCTTCAATTCACAAAAACGGAAGTAGAGCAAGTGGCATTGTAAAAAGCATGTTAGAACACAGCAATGCAAGCAAAAGCGAGCGTGTTACAACAGACATCAATCATCTTATTAAAGAACATCTGCAATATGCCCAATCAGGCTTCCGAGCAAACAACAACGGCTTTGATTGTCTTATTGAAACAAACTTTGACAACAACATACCCGACTTAATTGTTGCTCCGTCTGAAATTGGGAAAGCATTATTGAATATTTTCAATAATGCATTCTATGAATTGCAAAAAGTAAAAGTGAGTGACAAAGATATTACTCCGCTTTTAAAAGTTACCTCATCTTTAAATGCTGCTGGAATTGAAATAAAAGTTTCTGACAATGGAAGTGGCGTTGCTGCCGAAAATTTGAATCATATATTTGATCCATTCTTTACAACCAAGCCAACTGGCGAAGGTGTTGGCTTAGGTTTAAGCATCGCCAATGATATACTTCAATCGCACGATGGAAGTATCTTGGTAGAAAATAATAAAGACAAAGGCGTTTCCTTCATTCTAAAATTACCGATAAAGTAATTTAACTCATTCACTCCTCAACCTTGCAAATGCCCCAAGCGGCAGCCTTTTACCAAAACTATCTGGAATAAATAATTCACCAATAGCAAAGTAGTTTTTCTTAAATTTTTCTTGAATCAAATTCTCCAAAATTAAAGAAGAAAATCCAAGTGAGTAAGCATTTAATATCAAGAAGTGATGTTGCGGATGCAGCAATTGTTGCACTGTTTCCATCAACTCTAAAATGTTGTCTTCCAACTTCCATTTTTCACCTGATGGTCCATGTCCAAATGCAGGTGGATCAAGAATTATTCCGTTATAAAAGTTACCGCGCTTCACTTCGCGCTTGGCAAACTTCATGGCATCTTCTACTACCCAGCGAATGTCTTTCAATCCACTCAATTGCATGTTTTCATTTGCCCATGACACTACTTGCTTGATAGAGTCCACATGCGTAGCATCAGCACCTGCGGCTTTTGCAGCTAAAGTTGCAGCACCAGTGTAAGCAAACAAATTCAAGAATTTTGGCTGAGGGGTTTTAGCTTTCAACAGCGAAACAGATTCAGTAATAAAATCCCAGTTCACTGCTTGTTCGGGAAACACGCCAACATGCTTAAAACCTGTCAACGCCAACTTCAACGTAAAAGGAAAATTGTGGTTGTAAGTCAACTTCCAATTCTCAGGAACCGAACGAAACTTTTTCCATGTTCCAGCATTGCTACCTGTGGGTATAAATTGAACATGCGCCTGCTGTTCCCATTCCTTAATTGTTTGAGAGGCATTCCACACAGCCTGCGGTTCTGGGCGAATGGTAATGCAATCGCTAAAACGTTCCAACTTCAATCCATTGCCGCTATCCAACAATTCATAACTATTAAAATGCTGGGGAGAGAGTGATAGTATTTGCGAAGACTTTAACTGAATATTTTCTGCCACCAGTGTTTTGGTTTTTCTTGTTCGGTTTCAAATTTTCTGAACACATAAACATCTTCACTATCGTGCTTCATATAATAGTGTTCACGAGCGAATTTTTCTTGTGTCTCAGGATTGGTAGTAAGCTCTTTTAACTCGTGCCGAGTTTCTTTGATTCCCTTCTCGTAGAAATAAATTTTTTCTGACAACTCTGCTACTTCACATTTTCTCTTCCATTGAATTGTCAAATTATTTTCATCAAAAAACAACATCCAAACTACAAAAAAAGAAATGGCAATTACATAAGGATTACGTAGCCATGCAGGAATTTTTTTCCAAGAAGAAAGAAAACTATTTTTCATTTTCACTGGCAAATCTCTTAATAGAATTGAACAATTTGAACTTACAGCGAACAATTAAATGTGTATTGCGTAAAAACACTGTAATTAAAAATTTGCATATTAGGAAATGAAAGCATTACTTCACAGTTCAAAATCTTCTCGAATGAAAAATTTCTTACTCTTTTTTGTTATTGGAATTTGCAATAATTGTATCTCTCAATCACTCAGCCCGACTGTTTTGGCAAGTGCAGGTGGATATGCAAGCGCAGGTGGCGTAAGCCTTTCATATACTGTTGGCGAAATGGCAATGGTTGAAACTTTCACAAGTTCTAATACTATTCTCACTCAAGGATTTCATCAACCCGAACAAAACATCACCAAAATTTTAGAAGCTGATAAAACTGACTTTGGTTCATTTGCAGTGTATCCAAACCCTGCCACTACCGAAGTTTTCTTTGGTTATGAATTTCCACAAGAAGGCAGAGTTGAAGTAACCCTCTACAATAATTTAGGTCAGGTAGTACAAAATGTTTTTACGGATAATGAATACAACAGCGGTAAAACTATCAACTCATTTAATTGCTCGTTGCTTGCCGCTGGAAACTACATGATGCAAGCAAACTTTGCTGGCAATGCGGGTAAAAAACAAGCCATAACAAAAAAGCTACAAATCATCAATCACTAATTAATTGTTGAAATACTTTAGAATCCCGCATTGAGCAATCTGTGCGGGATTTTTGTTTTATGAATTTCAGGCAAAGTGGCATCAATTTCATTTCTATCTCTACATTATTAGTTTTGCGCTACAAAAAAATAAGACATGAAAAAACTATTCGCAATTTTACTATTGATAATGTCAGTAGTAATGTATGCCCAAGAAGTAACCAAACAGTACGATAAGATTGAAAAATTTAATCAAGGCGTAGCCATAGCTTGGGAAAACGGTAAAGCAGGCTTGGTAACACAGGGAGGTAAAGAAATTATCAAACCACAGTTTGACCAAATTGGTCGTTTTGGAAGAGATGGTATTGCCTATACCACTAAAAAGGGTTTGAAAGGTCTGATTGATATGACTGGAAAGGTGATTGTAGATAATATCTATGGTGATATTGGTGGATTTAATGGACCCTGGGCAATTACACGAAAGAATGGACTGGCGGGAATGATTAATAAACAAGGAAAAGTGTTGGTTGAAAATAAATACGAAACCATCAGAGTAGAAAAAGCTGGAGTAATTCGTGCAGTGATTGGAGGCAAAGAGGTGTTATTGAATTTGAGTACAGATTAGATTATTTTCCAAATAATTTTAAAAGCCGCTGAAACATTAATTTGTTGCAGCGGCTTTTTTATTTACTCTATTTATAAAGAAGCATTGATCAATCTCGTTTAAATTTGTTTAGTCCTTTCTGACTAATTCAAAATAGACATAAGGCTCGAATAAAATAACCTATTCATTTAGGCTTGTCCTTTTGCCCTTTCTCTGCGTTGTAAATTTTGCTAAGTGTAGCAAGTTATTAGCTTCAATTTACGCCTTGAAAAAGAATAAAACTACTGAACTTATTCTATACACTTTATTCAATTATATGTCCTCAAAAACTATCACAAAAACATTATCTAAAAGTAATTGCCATTTCTACCCTGCGGTTTTTCTGGCGACCTATAGGTGTTTTATTATCTGCAATTGGTTTACTTTCTCCAAAGCCTGCTGTTTCTAATTTAGCACCATCAACACCTTTGCCAATTAAGTAACGCTTAACAGCATCAGCACGTTTTTGCGACAAAATCATATTGCTGTTATCATCACCTATATCATCGGTGTGTCCTTCAATTTTTAAACCATACAAAGCCTTTTCTGATAATAATTTTGCAAGTCCGTTCAACGATATAAAGCTTGTTTTTTTAATGATGTCTTTGCCTGTTTCAAACTCAAGGTTTTCAAAAGCATACTTAATTACTTCCAATTCCTTTTTTGCCAATTTCGGACATCCACGATTGTCTTTAGCGCCAAAGGTATTTGGGCAATCATCATCTTTATCCAACACACCATCACCATCGGTATCTTTGTATGGGCAACCTTTATTTTCAATTGGTCCAGCCTCGCGCGGGCAGGCATCTTCATTGTCATACAATCCATCACCATCGCTATCTGGGCAACCTTTGTGCGCCTTATCGCCCGGCACATCTACACAATCATCATTTTTATCAGCCACGCCATCACCATCGCGGTCAGGACAACCTTTAAGATCTTTAGATCCCGCCTGCTCGGGGCATTCGTCATCTTTATCAGCAATGCCATCTCCATCTGCATCGGGGCAACCAAACAATTCCACTAAACCTTTAATATCTGGACATGAATCATTCATATCTAAAACTCCATCACCATCACGGTCTGGGCAACCTTGCGTTTCACGAGGACCTGGAACATCAGGACATTTATCTTCAATGTCCAACACTCCATCGCCATCGCGGTCAGGGCAACCTTTTGCAACCCAACTGCCTTTCTCCTTTTTGCATTTATCTTCTTTGTTTGAAACAAAATCTCTATCGCGGTCTTTCTGTTTGCGAGCCAGAATAGGAATCTTGACCGCTATATGCACATCAGCATTGTACACATTTTTCTTAGCAAAAAATCCAAGTAAATCTTGTGTTCCAATAATGATAGGACCAATGCGCGCTGTGGCTCCAAAGTTGAAATTGTTTAACACATCATACGAAAGGGGGAGGTATAAACCGAAATATTTCCAATCTAAATGCGGTGTTAATGTAAATGTAGAAATATGATGTACGCTTCGCTCTTTATTCATGCGAGGAGCAATTGTTGCCAATGCACTCACACCAAAGAAATGAAAGGGATTATAATCTACCCATAGGTTAATGCGCGTTGGCAGAAAAATAGTATAGCTACCTTTTGTGGGTCTAATTGTAAAACCAGGTGTAGCGCGAATTGTATCACCAAAACTTTGTATCCCGTCATTTACTTTAAATTCCTTTACGTACCAATCTTGCTTATCTGCTCCAAATTCATAGCTATATTCTGAACGCTTGAATCTAACCGCTCCTAAATCTGTCATGGAAAAACCTGCCTGAAGCGTATAGATACTTCTATCTACATGATACCACTTTCTTCCATCCATTTCATACTGATGTTTGTCTTTATTTGGTCGCCACTCATACACCGCAGCAATATCTGCTGCTGCACTAATACCTCCATCTTTCACACTGAATAAATCTTTCATTACATACTTTGCAATATCACCTGTTTGATTAGCCTCATTAAACTCTTTGGTGGTTGGTGCCAATGAATTTACATCCAAAATTCCAGAAGAATTATATATAGAAATTGTGTCGTAATTCTGATAGCGAAACTCTGCATTTCGGATATAGGCATTTACACTAAACAAACCTTGAATAATTTTTAAAGTTCCGCCAACTTTTAGGTAGTGATCACCTTTATCATACACCGCACGGGAATAAGTGATGCCATAATCTACCCATGTCATGTGTTGCAAACTGGCATCTTTTTCCTTTATTCTAACATAGTCAAATTTATCAATGGAATCAGCAGTAAAACCTGCTCCATAATAGGCAATGCGTGCCAACTTTTGACTTACATTATTGACATTGGTAACTGTATTAACATTCCATGTAACTGCAATTGCGTTTTTGTGCTCCTCATGCTTTTTTCCAAAAGTAAACATGAATGAAAGCGGACCCTGAACCTGCAAACCCACGTATGCCCTTTTGTTCTTTCCATCTAATCGCTCGCGCAAGTATGTATTTTGAAAATCAACATCCTTGTTGATGGAAGAAGGTTTAAGAATAATGCTTCTATCAACCCCAACGTAGTTGTTATTTATTGACGCTCCGATACCAATAATATTAATATCTATCCGATGCCTATCGCCAGCAATTGCGGGATTAAAACCAACATTGGTAACGCCACCATACTGGCTGGTGCGCAAACCCAAAAAATATTGCGCCTCTGAAATCAGAGGCACAAAAAAGATTAATAGGAATAAATTGCGTAGAAGATAATTCATAGACGAATGATTTAACTATAACAAACGTAAAGTAATTTTTTAAACTTAAGTTGTACAATTTACTGAAGATAGAAATGCCTAAAACTTACTTAATTCAAAGACTAAACAACCTTCTTGATTCCAATAAAATCTGCAATGCTGATTTTTGTTTCACGCAAAAATATAATGATACTCAACAGGGCTGCAACTGCAAACGAAACTGTTGCTGCAAGTCCAGCACCACTCATTTCATATTTTGGTATCCATAAAACACATAAGCCCGATGAAACAATAATTCCAATGATGTGAATTACCATCATTGCCTTATACTTTTCTACACCCATCATGTAACTACCCAATACCAACACAAAACAGTATAAACCAATACCCGGAAAAAGATACTTTACACTATATTTTACATAAGTGAATCCATCGCCAAAGATGAATGCATACCACGCTACTGGAATAGCAAAAACAGCTATTAATCCCATAGCAGAAATCAACAAGGTAATGCGCAAATATCGCAAGGTAAAATCAACAGAAGGGGCTTTTACAGTAGCCACAAAATTCATCGTTGCCACTCCCCTACCCACAATCCAAATTGCCTCCAAAATTGCAATGCCAACTGAATAAACTCCTAAGTTATAAAACCCATTATCTGCAAAAGAAATCAAAAGAAAAAAGTATAAACGCAAGTGCAGTAATTGCAGCAACTCCACCGATTGAAAACGAATGCCTGAATTAATTACAGTATTGAATTTCTCTATTGAAAAATTCAGTTGCTTTAAATCGGGTAAATGGCGGATAAAAAAAACACTCAGCAGTAGATTAAACGAAAAGGCAAAATACATTGCTGCAAAAAAAGATTCAATACTTTTTTGATTGAAAATATAGAATGCAAAAGCGAGGAAAACTAGATTTAAAACAACGGGAACAAACACTAAAAAATTATACTCGTAGTATTTACTACGACTCATTAAAATTACCTGATGTGCTCCCGTAATGCTGCTGACTAAAGCCAGCATTGAAATATGAAAAGCATATTGTTCGATGCCTGAAGGAACGAACTTGATGGCAATGAAAGAAATGAAACAAACTAAAACACTCCACAAGTAAGATGGCAACAGAACCGCATCCGCCTTCTCTTTATGAATAATATTAACCAAAGCATAGCCGCCAACTAGATTTGCGCAAAACATGATGATAAAAATAGTGGTGACAATCAGCGTTGTCTCTCCCTTCATAGCGGGACCTAAGGAGCGGCTAATCATCAATACTACAAGGAAATTAAAAAAGGTGGAAAGCAGCCTTGCTGCAACATTACCCGATATATGTTTTTGAAAAATCAAAACAATAATTTATGGCTGAGGCAAGGTGAATAAAAAAGTAGTGCCCTTTCCGACTTCCGACTCAATCCAAATTTTACCATTGTGTATTTCAACTATCTTTTTACAAATGGCAAGCCCCACACCTGAGCCTTCATAATCGCTTTTATTATGCAATCTTTTAAAAGCAAGAAACACTGTGTCAAAATACTCCTGCGGAATACCCAAACCATTATCATTAATATAATAAACTGTTTGACCATTTTTTTCAAATGAGCCTACTTCTACTTCGGGTGTTACATCTAGTTTGCGATATTTAATTGCATTTGAAATTAAATTCTGAAACAATTGAAAAACTAATGAACGCTCTGATTTTATGGTTGAGAATTTTTTGATTTCAAGTTTTGCTTCTGTTTCTCTTAATGATGCTGCAAGATTGTCTTTCACATCTTTAATTACCAAATTCAAATCCACCCAATCGAATTTATGGCTGGCTATATTCAACCGTGAATAAGTAAGTAAATCCTGAATCAATACATCCATTTGGCGCGTACCATTTACTACCAATAAAATATACTCAAGCAATTCGGGGTCGAGCTGTTCCTTTTTGCGCATCCGCCTTTCTATAATGGTTACAAAGCCCGAAATAGTTCGCAGCGGTTCTTTCAAATCGTGACTAACCACATAGGCAAACTCCTGCAAGTTTTCATTACTTACTTTAAGAGCTTTGGTACGCGATGCGATTGTGCGCTCCAAATCCTCATTTTGTATTTGAATCTGATGAGTAATTTTTGCGTTTTGCTCTAACAGTCTATCAAGAGAGCCAACAATAAAATTGAAAATTATTCCTGCAAGAAAAATCCCTACAAGTGCTACAATATAATGCCCCCAAAGTGCATCTCTAATTTCGGGTGTGTGTAGTGGATGATAATATACAATCACTGCATGGATACTCATTATAACAGCACCAAAAAAAGAATAGAGAAATATTTTTTCCCTATTGCGGATAAATGAAAGACACAAAATATAAGTGCCCACCAATGCCACTAGCGAAACATATAATTTGTACTGCGTTTGTTGATCGGGTGAAATCCAGTCATCATACAAATCGGCAATGCCAATCACTATTAAACATATAACTACAAGTGCATCGCCCGCCCAAAC
>CAZKHZ010000116.1:0-11869 GCA_964552715.1 uncultured Chitinophagaceae bacterium
ATTGAGCGAAGAAGTAAGCAATACAAACTTAGCTTCCAACTCTTATAAATTTTTAGAACAAGAGAATACCTGTACACTGTAAATGATTTGAAAGGAAATACGGAAAATGAAGAAACGGAATTATGGAACGCGACACACGCCCACAGGAAAGAGATTTACTTGTTTGGTACAGATTGAACTGCTTGTTCAATATACGCAACACCATCTTGGTTTTCAATTATTTTGACACATAAAGTACTTGTAAATGTGTGCATAAAAGCATGATGTGTAGTTAAAACAGCATCTTGGAAATTTTGGTCGATTTCTAATGCTGTAATCTTAAGCCCCACCTCTTCACATTCTCTTTTAGAAATATGTCTTGAGTGAGATTTTTGCTCTGTGTGATTTGAAAAAGTGCTGACAATTTTTTTTACTCGCTTTTCATCTCCTTCACACATATTATTCTTGAGCCATTCATATACCATTTTCTCAGACCATTCAATAGCCTGTTTACAAGCTCCCAAAAATGTTGGATGATATTTACCAATAATAACTTGCCACAAAGCAGCTGATTGGGGGTTTCGTTTAATATCTTCTTTTGCCTGCTCAAACTCATTCAATACAGCTTGGCACGCCAGCCCGCCCATTTGAGGGTCAATTGGACCCAGGTTCGAATGCTTACCCATTACAATTTCTTTTGAGGCAAATGCAATCATAGTGCCAGCGGACATTGATATTTGAGGTACAATAACCCGTATATTTTTTCCATACATTGAATATAGATAATCAACTAAAGATTCTGTCGCTGCAATATCTCCTCCTGGTGTATGAAGGATTAAATCAAGACCCTGTGTTCTATCCAATTTATTAATAGTAAGCATGAACCCAGATTTGTCCTTATCACTGACTGCGGTTCCAGCAATTTGTGGCTTTTGAAGCCACCCAGAATAATAAGCAATTGTGTTTCGACCAGATATTTCGGAAATTTTCTTTAGGTATTTCCTTCTAACTGAATCAAGGGGATTAGCACCTGGATTTCTCTGGCTTTCTTGATGGATTTCAACAATAACTTCATTCCAGTTTGGCATAGATTACAAATTATATATCAATGTAGTACTGCCTAAGGCCTTAACAGGAATGTAAGAATCATCATACATTGAAATTTTTTGAAAAAAGTCGCCATCTCTTTCCCATTGTGTTTCAACTACAACTGTCTTTTCAGAAGTGTTAATGATTTCATTATACTCGAGAGTAAAATCTTTAACTTCTACCACTTGTTTGTTTTTTGAATCATTTTTCATAAATACAATGATAAATATTTTCTATTAAACGTATTATTCTTTTAAAAATTGGAGCAAGCTAATCTAACTTTTCTATCAAGAACCAAGTCTAATCTTTCAGCATTCAATTCCCCAACCAATGCTGCATATCCTCATGTCCGCAATCATAATGCTCTTTCTCCTTCTTTACTGGTTCTTGGGTAGGGGCTCCGGCTTTTTTGTCGCTCAACATTTTTTGGGTGAGGCGGGCGCGCTCCTGCTGTATGCGCTGGCGTAGTTGCTCGTCTTTTTCTTTACTGAAATAAGGGATGCCATCTACAAAGGTGTGTTCCACTTTGGCGTAAATCGAAAGCGGGTTATCGCTCCACAGCACCACATCGGCATCTTTGCCAGCTTTTAGGCTGCCAGTGCGCTTGTCAAGGTGCAGCATCTTGGCAGGGTTGAGCGTTACCATTTTCCAAGCATCTTCTTCTTTCATGCCGGCATACTTGATACTCTTTGCAGCTTCTTGATTAAGCCTGCGCGCCATTTCGGCATCATCGCTATTGATAGCAGTGTTGATACCCATTTGCGCCATGATGTACGCATTGTGCGGTATCGCATCTACCACTTCCATTTTATAAGCCCACCAGTCGGCAAAGGTAGAGGCGTTGGCGCCATGCGCTTTCATTTTGTCAGCCACCTTGTACCCTTCCAAAATGTGCGTAAACGTGTTCACCTTAAAGCCTAAAGAATCTGCCACGTGCATCAGCATATTGATTTCGCTTTGCACATAACTATGGCAGGTGATAAAGCGTTTGGCATTTAATATCTCCGCCAAGGCATCTAACTCTAAATCTCTGCGCACAATGAGGTTGCTCTTTTTGTTGGCTGCTGCATTTTTCAACGCGGCTTCATATTCTTTTGCTTTGGTAAAATAGTTGTAATAAGTCTGCTCCACACCCATGCGGCTTTGCGGGTAGCGGATACGGAAACGGTCGCCCCAATTGCTTTGTTTCACATTTTCGCCTAAAGCAAATTTGATGAAGCCGGCCGCGCCTTCAAACTTCATTTGCTCGGGTGCAACACCATAGCGAAACTTCACCATTGCGCTTTGTCCGCCAATTGGATTTGCCGAGCCGTGCAGCAATTGAGCGGCAGTAACACCACCTGCCAATTGGCGGTAAATATCCACCGCCTCGCTATTGATAACATCGCCAATGCGCACTTCGGCACTGCTAGATTCGGTGCCTTCGTTCACCCCTCGGCTGATGGCAATGTGGTTGTGTTCGTCAATGATGCCAGAGGTAATGTGCTTGCCCGTAGCATCAATAGTTTTGCAATCGGCACATGCAAGATTTTTGCCTACCGCAGTTATTTTGCCGCTGCGAATTACCACATCAGATTCGTTTAAAATGCCTTCGGCTTCGTTAGTCCACACCGTGCCATTTTTCAGTAACACATTTTCTTGCTTAGGCAATTCTTCCGAGCCATAAGCAAGGAAAGGATACCACACCTTGCCTAGCTTGCTGAAATCAACGGTGTCAATTTTTGGTTTGGCGGTGTCTGCCTCGGGTCCTTTGATTCTGAGGGCGCGCCAGTTAATCCACTCACCATTTTGTAATTGCCCTTTGCCGCTGATGGTGAAATTGCTGTAGTCAATAACTCCCGAGAGACGAATCAAATTTTCAGGCTCTTTTTTCTTTGGTGAAAATGCCAGCGTTATATCTTTTTCTTTTCGCGAAAACTTAACATCAATTTTTACAGAATCTGTAACAATGATTTGCGCCTTGGGTGCAGTAGCTTCTCCACTGAATTGCAAGCGGCTGTATTTGATAGTATCACTGCCGGCATAAATATCTAAGAGGTAATCACCACGCATATCTTTAGCTGGAATGGCATTTATTTCATAACGCCTGCCTTGAATCCAGTTTTCGTGCAACACACTCTTTTCATCAAATAATGATTTTGAAGTAATGAAGAAGTTGGCAAGTTTTCCAGCTTCAATGCTTCCTGTGATGTCGGTGATGCCTAGTAATTTTGCAGGGGTAAATGTCAAAGCCTTCAAGGCGTTTTCTTCTTTCAAGCCATGTTTTACTGCGGTGCGCAGGTTCTTCAAAAAGTCGTCTTTTTTTTCTACGTCCGAAGGAGTGATGGCAAACTCAATACCTGCGTTTTGCAGGGCAGCAAGATTGGTAGGTGCCAGTTCCCAATGCTTCAATTCTTCTATGGTTACAAACAATGCTTTGTATGGGTCTTCTACATCAAAAGCCTTGGGGAAGTTGAGCGAAGTGATAATCGGCACGTTCAATTTTTTCAATTCATCTATGCGCTGATATTCACTTCCGTTTGATTTAAGGATATATTTTTTGCCAAACTCTAAAGCAATTTTATTTGCACGCAAACAATCTAACCAATCGCTTGCTTCAAAAATTTGCGGCATGTTTTGTGTTGCGTTCCATGCTTCGAGCGAAAGGTTGAATTCTGTTTTATCTTTTAAAGAAGCATACCATTGTGCATCCAGATATGTTTGGCGTAGCAGCGCAATGGCACCCATTAGCGATGATGGGTATTCTTGAATAGAACTGCCTTTGTTGAAAGAGTAATGTGCGGTAGCTTTTTCGCGCAGCAACACAAAATTTTCTTTGTCATTGTTCAGCGTGACAATAGCTCCCGTGCCGCGCGCAATTCCTTCTCTGCGATGTGAAAGTACCACACCAAAACCCAACTTGCGCCACTCTATTGCTGTGTTGTCATTCACCCTGAAATCGTTGGCGGTGTTATAGTAACTTTTGATGGCATCGTTCCAACCATAAGCACCTTTAATGTTGGGGCTCAATTCGGGATTATCATATTCAGGTGAAACAGTTTTGCCTTTCGTAACACCATAATCAGCATTTATATCAATAAAGCCTGGGTAAATGAACTTGCCTGCCATGTCGTGCACAATAGCACCTTTGGGTAGAGCAATGTTTTTGCCCACTGCTTTTATCTTGCCTTCTTTAATCAGCAGCGAAGCAGAATCAATTTTGGTATTGTAGCCTGTGTAAATGGTGGCATTGATAAATGCGTGAACACCCTCGCGAAAATCATCGGGACCGTTGGTGCGAAAGGTTGTTTCGGCAAGTGTTTGACCGATAGCTTGCTGAAAAAGGAAAAAGGAAAAAAGAAAAATGTAGATGGCAGCAATGCGTTTGCTGAAATGTGGAAGATTCATGCGGACGAATATATGTAAAGCGGGAATTACTTTGTCTAGTAGGATTAATCCTCAAAACTCCAATCGCCTGAATTGCCATCTGAAAACTTCTTACGGGATGCTGCCTTTTCAACTTCGCGCTGTATAATGGCATCGGCAATAACGGAAGCAAACTCACTTGCAGGATGCTTTTTCAATTCTTCTTTGAGCTTCTTTTCACTCACATCAATGCGGTAAAGTCGCCACATCAATTGCTCCATGTTGCTCTCGGCAAGTTCTTCTATCCTTCGTATTAGCAAAGCGCGGAAAGCTATGAACTTTTCTTCACCATTATCTGTTACAGGTATTAGTTCAGGATTAATTTCAAACGCGTCAATAATCTTTTCAATTTCCATCATTTGCCTGTATTGTGCGTATCAAATCTACAATTAAAACTTAATACAATTTGTTTCTATACTTTGTGGCGTGATAGAAAAAAAGAGAATCCCTTTTTTGTTGGATGTATGGCAAAAAGATAAACCACTTTATGTGGTGTTTTTGGTTTTCATTATTGGTCAAATATTTCTGACTTACAAAGGGGTAGAGACCTTTCCCTTTCTGCATTATGGCATGTATTCTGCTACGGTTGCAAAGCCCGACACAATAGAAGTGACCGAATTAAAAGTGGATAGCCGAGGGGTTGCCGTCTCCTCATTACCCGATGCACAAAAGGCATTTGTTGAAAGTTCATTCAACTGGTATAAAGGGTTGCTACAAAACAACCATTATGACAGTACCGAAAAGGTGGTGCAACAGAGATTCAAAGGAAGGCTATCCGATGCGAAATATAGTAATGTGCTTTCGGCAATTACGAATGATAGTGTAGAAATTTCAAAGTATCCCAAGTGGTTGTTTCAATACATTGCAGACATGCGATTGGTGCAAAATGCGAATATGGAGGCAAGGGCAGTAAAAGTACATTATAGGAATGATTTTAAATTAGATACCATTAGCAGCACACAAGTGTTTTATTATGCAGCAGAGTGAAATAGTTTATCTCAAAAAATCAAAGTTTGTATTTGGTTTTGCAATGGTTGTATTGGCGTATCACTTTTTCACCAATACGTTTCTGTCGCAAATTTCCTCGCCTCCACCGCCATTGGTTTTTCCTTCTATTGATAATGCCTATTGGCTTTTGCTGATCTCTGGTATTCCGCAGTTAATTATTAGCAATTCTTTTCTGCTCACTGTTTTCGACATCAGTTTAATCAGTTTGCCCTTGTTGGTTTTTGTGTATCCGTCCAAGCGATTACTCTATGTTATTTTCAGTGCTTTTATCACCTTGTATTTTTTGATTTTCAATCTGTACTCAGGGCATCATTTTCATGGCTTGGTTGGTTTGATTTTTATTTCCATCCCTTTTTGGACTAAAAGTTCAGAGCGATTTGAGATGCTTTGGAAAGCGGTTCGTTTCTATACACTTTTCATATTTACTTCGGCTGCTATATGGAAAATTTCGCGCGGCACAGCTTTTGATTTCAATCATTTGCACAATATTCTTCAGTATCAACACGCGCAGTTATTGTTTGATGATTCAGAAAGCTGGCGGGCTATTTTTGTTCGTTGGTTGTTGATGCATCCAGCCATTTGTTTTGTGCTGATGCTTTCAGCAATAACAACCCAAGCTAGTTTTGCTGTAGGATTTTTTACAAAGCAACTCGACAATGTTTTATTGGTACTGCTACTTTCGTTCGTTGTGTTCAATTATTTAGTAATGAATATTGTTTCTTCTGAACTATTAGTTTTGGGTTTAACCTTGCTGCCAGAAAATTTTTGGACAAAAGAATAACATGAGCTTATCTGCAATACCGTTAACACTACTTTGCTTAGGCGATTCTTACACTATTGGCGAAGCGGTTTTGCCCGAAGAAAGATTCAGCTTTCAGACGGTTGAGTTATTGAAAAAGCAAGAGATTTTTTTTGCTGAGCCTGAAATAATTGCGCAAACAGGTTGGACGACTGATGAATTAGCAAGCGCGATAGCTGCAAGCGATTTGCAGCGGACATTTGATTTTGTTACGCTTCTAATTGGTGTAAACAATCAATACCGCCAACGAGCTATTGCGAACTATAAAGAGGAGTTTTTATCCCTACTTCAAACAGCCATTGCATTTGCAGACAATAAAAAGGAAAGAGTTGCAGTAATTTCTATTCCCGATTGGGGTGCTACCCCTTTTGTGGCACAGGACACGCACAAGCGCAGCCGCGAGGCAATTGCAAATGAAATTGATGAGTTTAATGCTGCGCAAGAAAGTATTTGCAAAGAAGCCGGCATTCATTTCATCAACATCACACCTGCATCAAGAAACGCAAAAGAAGACAGAGCCTTGATAGCTGAAGATGGCTTACACCCTTCTGGAAAGATGTATGGGGAATGGGCAGAAAAAGTTGCTGAAAGAGTTGTACAAGTTTTTGTAAAGTGAGATTAGGCAATCCGCTTTACCGAAGTTATTTGGGCATTGGTGCCAGGTCCGGTAACCATTTGCCCATAAAGTTGCCACTGCCCACCTATGCGCACGCCCACCACATAAGCCGCGCCTTGATAATCGCCCACACCAAAAACTGTTACGGCTTGGTTAGCATGGTTTTTGAATCGGCCGTTTTTTAGCACATTGTCGCGCAATTCCTGCCCAGAGCCGCGACTGCCACCTGGTTGAATGTGCGCCACCAAAGTGGAGCCTCCACCATTTGCAGTTACAAATGTGCAGCCAGTCAATTGTCCTGTAATCATTAAATCAGGACCACCGGTGAGGGGATACGATTCTATTGCTGTGTGTTTAAAATCTTCTGAAATAGGAATCATGCGCACATTATGTACAGCGACTGTATCCTTATTTTCGGAACTCGAAAAATTAGTGAATTTGAAAGCTTCATTATAGCTGGAATTAGCCGAATCTTTAGATTCAATATAATAGTTATTGATAACACCTGAAGTTTTCACACCTGCTATTATCAACAGGTTATTTCTCAAAAATGTTTCGGGAAAAGTTTTCAATTGATAAACCGCAGTGGATGCCTTCATTTTCTATTTTTTATAAATTAATAAAAGTGAAAGTAAGGAAAGCTGATAAATATTCAAACCGAATTCAAAACACCTTATTAGGTTTGCATGAATGATTTTAATCACTGGAACCAACGGCTTACTCGGCTCTTATCTCGCAAAAAAGTTATTGCAGCAGGGCAAAAAAGTGCGCGGTTTAAAGCGTTCCACTTCCGACCTTTCTTTATTAGGAGAATACACTAATCAAATTGATTGGGTTACTGGGGATATCCTTGATGTAACATCATTAGAGCAGGCTATGGCTGGAGTTGAGCAAGTATATCACTGTGCAGCAGTAATTTCATTTGCATTTAATGAGGCAAACACTATGCTTAAAACAAATATTGAAGGCACAGCAAATGTGGTGAATGTGGCACTATACGCTGGAGTAAAAAAGGTAGTTCATGTAAGTTCCATTGCTGCTTTTGGCATTCATAAACCTGAAAAAGTAATTGACGAAAAAACCGATTATGCCGAGCTAAAGGATATGCCCAATTATTACCGCAGCAAGCAGTTTGCCGAGCGTGAAGCGTGGCGCGCTCAAGCGGAGGGCTTGAATGTGGTGGTTGCAAATCCTGGTACAATTCTTGGGGCGGGCAAATGGGATATGGAGCCCAACAGTGTGTTTCGCGATGTGTATGCAGGGCTGCCTTTTTATACCAACGGCATGAATAGCTTTGTAGATGTGCGCGATGTAGTGGATTGTTTGATTTTATTAATGGAGAAGGGAGCGAATGGCGAGCAATACATCATTCATGCTGATAATCTTTCTTTCAAAGACTTGTTGCAAAAAATAGCAGTTGGTTTAGGTAAAAGAGAGCCTTGGTTTGCGGTATCAGAGTCATTGGCAAAAGTTGCTGTTGTGTTTGAATGGTTAAAGGCGAAAATCACTGGCAAACGTCAGTTGCTTACAACAGAAATGGCGCGATTGGCTAACAAAGAATTTCGCTACAGCAATCAAAAGATAGTGCGTGATTTTGGTTTCAAATTTCGCCCGATAAGCAACACCATTGAGGATACGGCTAAGGTATTTTTACAATCGAAAAAAGAAGGCAAACATTTTGGAGTATTTCAATAGTCATTTATGAGTAAAAGATATTTAATCTTATTAGTTGTTGCGATTGCTTTTAATTCCTGCAATCAGATTCTGAATAAAACATCAGCAGCAAATTCGCTCACTTGGAAGGACGAAAACATAGTAGTTAAAGAGACTGGTTGTGAGGAATTGAGCTGTGCACTTGCAGATTTCCGTTATGTAATTTTTAGTGGACTAGGAGCCGATTCGCTGAACAAACAGGTAAACGAGTTAATGGGTTCATCTTTTATGGATGACTCGCTGATTGTTTCCAACCCAAAAACATCCGCAGAAAAGTTTATTGCAGCTTTTGAAGCCAACAAAAAAGACTTCCCCGAAGATTCAGCCCGCTGGATGCTTGACCGAGAAATTCGTCCTGATTCTCTTTTTGAAAATGTAATAACGCTCCGCTACGATGAAAGTAGTTTTAGTGGTGGTGCGCATGGTATGTATTTTACCATTTTCAATCATTTTCAGCTTTCGCCATTCAAAACCTTGTGGCTTGCAGATTTTCTGAACAATCCGGAGGATACTATATTGGTTACTGCACTTGCAGAAGCAATTTTTAGAGATAAGCAGGAGCTTGGCAGCGATGAGCGCTTAGAGGAAGCGGGCTACTTTTTTGCCAAAGGTGTTTTCAAACTGAATGAAAATTTTCACTTTACAGAACAGGGCTTAGCGTTCCATTTCAATATTTATGAAATTCAACCCTATGCCAGCGGAGAATACAAATTGCTGGTTCCATACGATAAGATTGAGCGCTTTCTTAAACCATCCATATTTAAAATAGCTGCTAAATCATAGTATGCCATCCAATAAATTGAACACAAATACCCTGTTGTAAAATCAGTTTTTGTTTTATTAAAACAAATAGCCACATTCGCAGTGCATTCAAAACTGTTCTCTCATAAATTTATACCAATAAATTATGATGAGAATGCAATCGTTATACAATCTATCATTTGAGCGCAAGCTCAACATCGCGTTCACCGCTATGGTGGTGATTTCTATTGCTTTGTTTGCGCTTACCTTTTTCAGCTACAAAAAGTTTGAACAGACCGCCAATTGGATTAGCCATACCAATAAGGTAATGTATTTCAATGATCAGATAATTACCGAAGCCTTGAACATTGAAACCGTTACGAGAGGGTTTGCAATTACTGGAAGGGAATATTTTTTGGAGCCCTTTTATAAAGCCGAAAAAGACCTTGCCGGACATCTTGAAAACTTAAAAATACTCACACAAGATAATGAAAGACGCAAGAATGATTTTGCAAGAATTGAGCAGCAACTAGCTGAAAAAATTAGTCTTTCAGAGCATATTATAGCGCTGCGTAAAACAAAAGGTTTGGAGGCAGCAGCCTCATTTATTGCATCGGGGGAATCCTATATTGCAATGAAAGCCATTAGACAGTCAATAGCAAAACTTCAAAAACAGGAAATGGAACTGCTTGCCCAGCGGGAAGCATCGCACCTAAAATGGTTGCGCATGTTCAATTTGGCGATGATTGTTTCTCTATTGTTTATGATTGTTGTGTTGGTTACATCAGCTTACAACATTTCCAACAATTTCCGCTCGCGAAAAACTGCCGAAAAAGATTTGGCAGAAAATAAGCAGGTGTTGCAAAGTATAGTTGATAATACCACTACCCTCATTTTTATAAAAGATGAAACTGGTAAGTTTTTAATGGTGAACAAGCAGTTTGAAAGGCTAATTGGTTTGCCAGCCTCTGAAATTGTAGGCAAGAGAGACAGTGATTTTTATCCGGCAGACGATGTAGAGCAATATCGCGAAACGGATAACAAAGTGTTTAAGAATGGACACACTGTTGAAGCGGTTGAAACCGCAACCATGCAAGGTAAAGCGGCTACCTACCTCTCTGTAAGATTTCCACTCTATGATGAGGGCGAAAAAATATACGCGCTTTGTGGCATGAGTGCAGATATTACCGAACGTAAAAGAGCGGAGGAAAAAATCCTTGAACTGAATACTACGCTGGAAGCAAATATTTTTCGGTTGAACAATATCAATCGCGAGTTGGAGGCATTCACTTATTCGGTGTCGCACGATTTGCGCTCACCGCTGCGCGCCATCAATGGTTTTGCATCGTTGCTTATTAATAAAACAAAAAACAAGGCAGACGAAGAGACCATCCGCATTGTGAATATTATCAAAGATAATTCAATGCAGATGGGCAAACTGATTGACGACCTGCTTGCCTTTTCGCGCATTGGGCGATATAAACCCAAGCTGGAAGAAACTGATATGCGTGAGCTTGCCGGCATGGTGTTGCAGCAGCTTACGATAGACCACCCTTTGAAGAAAGTTTCATTAGATATAAAGTCAGTTGAGTCAATTAACTGCGACCCTTCGCTGATAAAGCAAGTGTGGGTGAATTTAATTTCCAATGCGCTCAAGTATTCTTCGCAAAAAGAAGTGCAACACATTGAAATTGGCAGCCGCAAAAACAACAACGAAGTTGTTTACTATATAAAAGATAATGGTGCAGGTTTTGACATGCGTTATTACGATAAATTGTTTGGCATTTTCCAACGCCTGCACTCCAACAATGATTTTGAGGGCACTGGTGTTGGGCTTGCTATTGTGCATCGCATTGTGAAGCGGCACAGTGGCAGGGTGTGGGCAGAAAGTGCCGTAGATAAAGGAGCAACTTTTTATTTTTCACTTCCAAAAGTTGCTAATGTGATAGAGGTATAGTTATATTTACTCATATAAAACTTCACTTATGGATTTCCTAAACATTGACATTCTTTTAGCAGAAGACAATCCCTACGATGCAGAGCTTACATTAATTGCCTTACGCTCGCGCAATTTGGTAAATAAGATTTATCATGTTATAGATGGCGTTGAAGCCTTAGACTTTATCTTCGGAGAAGGTAAATATGTAGGCAGAGAACCCGGCTCAGGCTTAAAGCTCATTCTGCTCGATTTAAAAATGCCCCGCATTAGCGGCTTAGAAGTGCTAGAAAAAATAAAGAATGACGAGCGCACCAAAAACATTCCTGTTGTAGTGCTTACTTCTTCAAACGAAAACTTTGATATTGATAAATGTTACGCCTGTGGCGTAAACAGATATATCGTGAAACCCGTTGAGTTCGATGCATTTTCAAAAGTAGTTTCCGAACTCGGCTTCTATTGGATGATGCTGAATAAGACAATGGATTGAAAGGTTGTTGAAAGTTGGGAGGTGAGGGTTGGGAGGAACACTCTCCCACACCCTGATAACCTGCGGCACGCTGTCAATAATGTTTTCAAAACC
>CAZKHZ010000117.1:0-11858 GCA_964552715.1 uncultured Chitinophagaceae bacterium
ATCATACTCTTGTTGAAATGTCTTTGAAGAGTGATGCTGTTTTTGGTTCTCAATATATTGAACTACTTTCTTTTGTTGCGGTTCGCTTTCAGAGTATGCCGCAAAACCTGTTTGCCAAGTAAATTTTTCACTAGAAATATTCTTGTGATTGATTTCGTGCGATGAGCCTCCCTTAACTTGCTTAATTATTTCGGAGATTGCCTTTTGCGGATTTAATAAAAACAGACAATGAACATAATCAGGCATCCCATTTATAATTTCCACACTACAACCAGATGATTCAAATTCATTTTTCATTATATCAAAAATAGTTCTTTCAATTTTAGAGTGAATAAAGTTCTCTCTATTCTTTGTTGCCCAAATTGCATGAATCCAAATTTTGGAAAACGAATGTGCCATCTGATTCTATATTTAGTTGGCGAATTTAGGGAAACCGTTTAAACGGTTTCTTGTTTTGAAATTTATTTTATACCCACGGTTAAAACCGTGGGCTGTGTTAAAACCGTGGGCTGTGTTAAAACTGTGGGCTATGCTAAAACCGTGGGCTATGCTAAAACCATGGGCTGTGTTAATATCATGGTCTATCATTGAATCAAAATAATTTCTACCCTTCTATTTTGCGCGCGCCCAGTGCCGCTGCTGTTGCTTGCAATTGGTTGAATTGCCCCTTTGCCATTGAATATAATTCGGCTCGATGAAATGCCTTTAGTTAGCAAATAATCATACACACTCTTGGCGCGCTGGCGCGAAATCCAGAAGTTGGTTTCCCAAGCTCCTGTGTTGTCGGTGTGCCCTACTACTTCTATGTTAATGCCTTTGTTTTCTTTCATAAAACTTGCAAGAATCTCGAGTTCGGTGTTGGTGAGGGTAAGTTCATCGCTGTTGAATTGAAAGAAAAATGTTTTGTAAACCGTTGAACGATTCTGGCTCATTTCTACCAATAAATCTTCTTTTACTTTTTTGATGATTTCATCTCGTTCTTTTTTGTTGATGCCCGCTGCTTCTAATTGGTCAGAAGCTACTTGAGTTGAGGTTGAGGGTTGGGATGTGATGGTTGATGGTTCTGAGTTGACAGCATCAGATGGAGTTGCGGTCACATTTTCTACAACAATAGGTGCTGCTTCTGGGATGCCGACTGCTGAAGACACTGCTGTTTTATTGAGTGAATCTATCACCTTCTGCGACTTGCTTGTATAAACTAACTTCTCTGTTTCTACGATAGTTTCAACCGTTACTTCTTCTTTCTCAACTGCTACAACTTTGTCTAAATTTTTTGCATCGGCTGCATCCACATAGCCAACGCTTTTCTCCACTTCTTTTTCAACTTCTTCAATTTTTGTAACCTCTACTTCCTTCTCAACTTCCACCTTCACTTCTTTATCCACTTCCAATATTTCTACTGTTTGGGTTTCTTTAGTTCCAATAACGATATCTGCAAGTTGGTCTTCGATATCGGGTTGAAATTCTCCGGTTTTTATTTCCCATAAATCGTAGTTGCCTTGTTTGTTGAGGGCTGAATAAAAACTGCGACCGTTGGCAGCGGTGACATAGTGCAACTCGTTGCCTGCGCGGTTAAGCGGATAGCCCAAGGTGAAGGGTTTGCTCCATTTTGAAGCGGAAGAATCGCGCTCGATAAATAGCACATCAAAGCCGCCCATGCCAAACTCGGTGTTGCCGTTTGTGCTGTAATAAATGCGCTGGTCGGAAGGGAAAATATGTGGCGACACTTCGTCCATTTCGGTGTTGATGTGCGCACCCATGTTTTTGGGTGAAGTCCATTTGCCGTTTTTGTTTTGTGCAATGTATAAATCGTAGCCGCCAAAGCCGCCTTCGCGATTGCTGGAGATGACCATCCAATTTCCATCTTTTGAAATGGCGATAGCTTTTTCATCGGCAGCGGAATTGATGCCTTTCAGTTTAGTTGGGGCAGTGAAAGCATCGCCTTGTTTTTCGCTTACATAAATATCTCCGCCTTTTTTATTGGCTTTGCGGATGTAGATTTTGTTGGCGTCAATGCTGAGGTAAACTGGTTCTTCGTCCCACTCGGAATTGAAGGCGAATGGGCTTGGTTTTTCCCATGTATCATCATCTTTTGCTTTAGCAAAATAAATATCATTGTCGGATAGCACACCTTCTTCGCTGTTGTTATTTTCGGGTCTGCGGCTGCTGAAGAATATGGTTTTGTTATCAATAGAAATGATGGGGTTGGCATCGTCATATTCGCTGTTGAGGGCTTCGCCCATGTTTACTACATTTAGTTCGCGGGGTTGTTTCATGAGTGATTTGGCGTTGAGGCACATTTTCATTTGTCGCCCGGCATCTAGGGGCAGGTTGTCGCGAAGTTTGTTTTGGTATGCTACAAAAAATTGAAGGGCGGTGTCCACTTTTTCGGCAGCGAGGTAGGCTTTGCCTAAGAAATATAAAGCATCATCGGATGCTTGGGTTTGTGCGCTTTTGTAGAAGTTATAATTGTTGATGGTGTTGGCGGTTGCGGCTTTGAGCAGGGCAATTGTTTTTTGTGGCTGATGATATAAATAGCTGTAGGCTAAAGCTAATTTGAAGGCGTTGTTTGGATTTGTAGTATTAGCTTGATATGCTTTGAAGTAGGCATTGTATGCTTCGCGGTGGTTTTGAAGTGTGAAGGCGGCATCGGCTTTTGTGGTGCTGAGCGGTTTGGTAGTGGTGGTTTTGGATTGAGTTGTTGTATCCTGATTAGATGCTTGAATGTGGGTGCATAGAAAAATTGAGACTGCAATAGCAATTTGTTTGCAAAAGGATATGGTTTTTGACTCCATGAATGGGGTTTTGAATCTCGTGAAAGCAAGCTTTATGTTCCTTAATGTTTGTACAATACTCATTGATAGTTATTTTGTTATGTCGCTTTAGCGTTATTTTTTCTCTAATAACTTTTTAAATTCTTCCAATTGCTTTTGCATTTCGTCAAGCTTAGTTTTGGTGGTGCTGTTTTGGGTTTTAAGGGTGTCTATTTCCTTTTGTTGGGCGGTGATTATGGGGTTTTCATCGCCACGGAAGCCTTCGGTAGTTTTGATTTGGGTACGCGGCTGCGCAATTGGGGTTGAATTGCCTTTTAGTGCGTTGTTTTCTTTTTCTAATGCTTCAACCTTGGCATTTAGCTCTTGTACCGATTTTACTAACGGCACTACAAACTGGCTATAAGCCACACTGTAATTGTCGTTTTCGTTTTCGGGAATATGTAAACCACCGCTAAAATCATAACCTGCTTCTTTAGCGGCTTTCTCAATTTCTTGCGCAATAAAACCTGTTTGGCGCAAGGCAGTTGATTTAGTGAAATCACTGGCTAGAATTTTTCTACGAATACTGTCGGGCATATTCTTTGTTAGAAACTCTTCATACTTTTTAGTATCAAAATTGTAATTAACTGGGCGCAATTTAGTGATGAAATCTAAGCCCTTTACATCGGCATTACTGATGTTGGTTTTAAAGCGCCCATCGGATGGAAAACTGTAGGCTACTTGGCCTTCGATTACTGTTACGAAAGCACTGCCTAAGCGGACTTTGTCGCTGGCGGTTACCAACGCATCGTAACCAATAGCTGTAGCATTGAATAAATTGGAAGACCCTGTGTTGGCGTATGTACCAATAGCTGTATTGTTGGAACCATCCGTGTTGGCATTAAGACTCCATGTGCCAACAGCAACATTGTTAAATCCACCTTCATTTAAAGATAATGCGTTATTACCGACAGCCATATTGCCAACTCCACTAAAGTTACTAAATAATGCAGATACACCAACGGCCACATTATCACTCCCTTCTCTATTGTTTCGCTGAGCATCATTACCTATAGCTATGTTTTGATAGCCAGCAGTGTTTGATAAAAGCGCGTTTGCTCCAAAGGCATTGTTTTTGTCACCGCTGTTGTAACTACTTAAAGCATAATGTCCGAAAGCACTGTTACTATTACTGCTATTTTGTGACATGGCATTGGAACCCACAGCGGTGTTGTAACTGCCGGTGGCCATAAACGCCATGCTACCCGAACCTACAGCAGTGTTATATTCGGCAGAATCGGCATTAGGTTCATTAAAGGCATTCATTGCAAGATAACCTAGAGCAGTGTTATATTTACCGCCTACATTGCGTTGTAAACTTGCTACTCCCACCGCTGTATTACCATTACCTCCAGTAGCAAAGCTCATAGAAGTATAACCGACAGCCGTGTTATTGATACCGGAAACATTATAGCTAAGTGCAGAGGCTCCAATTGCTGTATTGTATGATCCATCATCCCCAGAAAAGCTAGTGGCATCTTTAAGCGCATTGAAGCCGAGCGCTGTGTTTCCGTTGGCATTGCCAGAAGCAATTAGTGAATTTACGCCAATAGCGGTATTACCCCAAGTACTTTGCAACTCTAATACTCCATCAGTGCGCAGTTTCATATACTCTGCATTATTGACCCTAAACATCAATGGTTGTGCATCGGTGGTGCCTATAAAGTTGGTGGTGGAGTCGGTGCCGACATTACCACCTAATTCCCAAGCAGGGTTGCCGCCACCAACACCTAGGGTTGCAGGAGCCCAATTAGTGCCGTTGTATTGCAGCACCTGATTGGTAATGGGTGCAGTAGCTAACACGTTTACGCCTCTGATTTTTTCAACGGTGTTGGTGCTAATATTGCCCGTAACATCTCCAGTAAGGGTGTTTCCACCTCCACCACTGGCTAAACTTGCTGCTGTACGTTTTCGGATAATGCCTGTGGAACTGATGGTGACGATGCTATCGGCTGCGGCTGCGGAAGTAACAGTATCTATGCGCACTTGACCGTTTACATGCAAGCGTTGGGCAGGTGTGCTGGTACCTATACCTACTTTGGTATTTGAAATATCGCCCAATACCATTGAGTTTGACTGACTAACAATAGCTCTTGCGCCAATTGCTGTAGCATTTGTTAAGTTCCCTGATGCTACATCGGCTTGATAGCCAAGAGCGGTATTATTACTACCACTCACATCCGTTTTTAGTGCTTCGCTCCCCATAGCTGTGTTACCGTTTCCAGCGGCATGGTTTATCAAAGCCCAGTTACCCACCCCTGTATTGTTTTCTCCCTCGTTATTCTTTAATGCTTCGGCACCAAATGCGGAGTTGCCGTATTGACTGGAATAAGAGTTAAGTGCTTCGCGCCCCATAGCTGTGTTTGTGCTATACTGGTCGCCCGACAAAGTTTGCCAGAGTTGACCACCTGGTTGAAGTTGCAGCCCTTCGCTACCACCAGCCCTTATTGAGAGATACTGACCATCGGAAGTTCCTATGTAATTTGAGCCGGGGTTTGTTCCGGCATTGCCGGTGAGGTTCCAACCAGAGCCGCCACCACCAACCGTTGCAGGCAAATCGCTTGTTACTTGAAAGTTTGTGCCATCATAGACCAAGGTTACTACCTGATTGGTTTTAATGTCGTTGGCTGCAAGCGCAGTGCTGGCTTCTTTGCGAATATCCTTCGCTCCTAAGCTGTTTACATTTATAGTAACAGCGCCCGAGTTAGCTGCATGGGCTTTAAAGGAAAAGGATATGCCATTGCTGTAGCTAAACACCCCCGGAAAGGTGAGGGAGTAAGCCGAGCCGGAACCACTAGATACGAGTTGCACTTGGGCATAGCTTTTTACACTAAAAGTGATAAGTAGTAAGAAGATAATTTTTTTCATATTCCTGCAATTTATTTCTGGATAAGGTGTGCGGTTATTCATGAGTTTATGCTTGTAAGTTTTTTAATTCTTTCTTAATGAAATTTTCTAACTGCTTTTTGCTTGGCAATGCCACTGCGTATTTGGACACAAACATTTTGTCGCTAATGCCTGCGCCTGCATATTCTACCAAGGCTTTATTTTTATCGGTAACCAGCAAAATACCAATGGGCGGGTTATCGTTTTTTGTCTTAATGTTTTTTGAAAAATAATTCAAATAGGTTTTTAATTGAGAAGCATACCCAGCATTAAACTTATCTACCTTCAGCTCTATTAGCACATGGCATTTTAGAATGCGGTGATAAAAAACCATATCTACAAAAAAATATTCATCGCCAATTAAAATGCGTTTTTGGCGCGCTTCAAAACAAAATCCATTACCTAATTCTAAAATAAATTTTTCGAGATGATTGAGCAGCGCAGTTTCTAATGCGGTTTCGTCCACCGTATCCTGTTGTGGCAAATTCAGAAAATCAAAAAAGTAAAAATCTTTGATGGCATCTGCTGCTTTAGCAGGTTTTATCTTTTGCTCAATTTGCTTGAGTGAAAGTTTTTTATTGGCAGAAAGTCCTGTTCGTTCAAACGAAAGAGTTGCGATGGCTCTGCGCAACTCACGCACCGATGGGCTTGTTCGCAAAATCAGCAACTCGTAATACATGCGCTGAACGGGTTCATCTAGCTTTATCAACTCTGTAAAATGTGAATAGGAAGTTTGCTGAAACAACTGCTTCAAGTGTTGTTGATCTTCTTTTTTTTTAAGAACTACAAGTTGATTTGACGGAGTATTTTTTTTCACCGGCTTCAATTCTTGGGACAGTGTCCCAAGAATGTTTTGTTGCAAATCATCAGAGAGCAATTCTTGGGACACTGTCCCAAGAATGTTTGGATAGCATAAATAAAATTGCCTGCAGCGCGAAAGTTCGGCAGCAGTACACCCTTTTATTTTATAACGGCTTAATTGATTTTCTAACTTTTGCAATAACTGTGCGCCATACTTAGCGCGGTCTACGCCTTGCTGCTCAAATTGAATAATGTATAAACCAAACAACCAGTTACGCAACGTGATATGCCGATTTACTGCTGTCACTGCTGACTGCTGCAAACCACTGTGCGCTTTTTGAATGTTGGTTAATAATAGTTTAAAGTTCATTGTGCTTAACTGTTTGTTTTTTCTCTGCTTTTGTTAGGTCTGACCAAGGCAAGACTGTGTTTCTATTTCAATAATACTTTACCTAAACTACCACTTGCTGGTGCGGTTAACCACACTCCGATACTAGAACCAGAGCCAGGGCTTCCTATTGCATCTGCAGCACCTGTTATGGTACTGGTAATGCAATGTTGTCCGCGCAGGATTGTGCCGTTGGCTTTTACATCTACTACTCCGCTTACAGCAATACGGCAAACAGCACCGTTGGCTATTCCGCTTTCGTAAACCACACCAATTACAGCTGTGTTGCCTTGTGCGGCAGTGGTTGCAAACGAATTGTCGGAAGCCGCGTAGGCTATTACAATATCGCCCGCTACTGATGTTGCACCTGTTTGGTTTACCAATAGAATGGTAACTACACCGTTGCTGAATACGTTGCTTCCATCACTCAGTCCCACATCGCCTACTACGTTTAGTTTGCTCACAGGAGCAGTAGTTCCTATACCTACTTTTGTATCGGCAGTGGCACTGTTTACTCCGTTTATGGAGCCTAGTACCATGCTGTTAGACGCATCGACTTGTGCTAGGGCGCCAATAGCCGTAGCATTTTCTAAATTGTCGGCTCCTACACTGGTGTTGGCTCCTAAAGCCGAGTTGTTACTTCCTGTAAAGTTTGCAACAAATGCACCAACGCCAATAGCCGTATTAGAAGAGCCAGTGGTATTGTATCGCAAAGCAAACTGACCTGTAGCTGTATTATTATTTCCACTTACGTTAGTGATAAGTGAAGATACACCAGTAGCTGTATTGTTATTTCCTGTTTGGTTGTTAAAAAGTGCCGATGACCCAATAGCTATATTTCCGGCTCCGGTGGTGTTTGAATTAAGTGCGTAAGTGCCAATACCTGTATTTGCAGCACCAGTTGTTACAGCACTGAGTGCAGATTGACCTATTGATGTGTTATTCAGGTTACCGTATAGCTCCAAACCACCATCTGTGCGAAGTTTCATTCTGTTCACATTATTGGCTCTGAACATTACTGGTTGGTTAGTTGTGGTTCCAATAAAATTGTTGATAGAATCGATGCCTGCATTACCAGTTAGGTTCCAAGAGGTGTTTCCAGCCAAACTTGCCACAGTGCGTTTGCGGATAACTCCACCTGCATCTATAGTAAGGATGCTATCAGACGTAGAAGCAGAAGTAACCGTATCAATACGCACTTGACCATTTATGTGCAGGGTTTGCGAAGGTGCAGTGGTGCCTATGCCTACTTTGGTGTTAGCAGTAGCGTTGTTTACCCCGGCAATAGAACCAAGTACCATGCTGTTGGATGCATTAACTAGGGCAAGAGCACCTATTGCAGTGGCGTTGGTTAAATTAAAAGTACCCGCATTGGCAGAAAAACCCAAAGCCGTATTGTCACTTCCCTGTGTGTTGCTGTTCAGCGCATAAGTACCTACGGCAACATTCCGAGCACCCGAACTGAGATTTCGCAGTGATTCAGTTCCAATTGCCGTGTTTTCATCGGCTGTATTGTCTATCATGGTGTTCATACCTACTGATACGTTACTGTAGCCAACGCTATTTTGCTGAGCGGCAGCACCAATAGCTACATTACTGGTGCCAACTGTATTTGCAGAAAGTGCACCCTCACCTACTGCAACATTAGACTCCCCTTCTGTATTACTCATCATAGCAGATGCACCTACTGCGGTATTGCTACTTCCGGTAGTAATTCCCAAAAGAACATTATGTCCAATTGCAGTATTGAGGAAAGCGTTACTGTTATTAAAGTCAGGCGTATTAGCACCAAAAGCTGTATTTCCAGTTTCCCAACTTAAACGCCCTGCACTTACTCCGTTTACTTTAAAGAGAAGGTCGGTGTTGTCGGTGGTACCTATAAAGTTGGTGGTTGTGTCTGTGCCTGTATTGCCCGTTAGGTTCCATGCTGAGCCACCGCCACCACCTGCGGCTTGCCAAGTAGCGTTGCCGCTTGCATCGGTAGTTAATACAAAACCAGCGGTTGGGTTGGCACCGCTTACACGATAACGGAAAGTGCCGTCCACATGCAATGATGCGGATGGAGTGGTTGTTCCTATACCTACTTTTGTATTAGCAGTGGCATTGTTTACTCCATTAATGGAGCCGAGCACCATGCTGTTGGAGGAATCAACCTGTGCCAAAGCTCCTACTGCCGTGGCGTTGGTGAGCGATGTGCCGCCAAGCTTAGTGGAGAATCCTATGCCGGTGTTGTTATTACCGTAATTTTCATTAGCAAATGCTTTAGAGCCTAAGGCTGTATTTCCATTTGACTCTGACAAAGCTAAAGCGCTATCACCTACTGCCACATTATTACTTCCATTCATACCATCGGAAAGTGCGTGAGCACCAACCGCAGTAAGAGAACTTCCGTTTTCATTATCGCGTAATGCATTCGCTCCCACTGCTACTACGTCAATATTATTGGTATTGCCGTAGCGGTCTAGATTTAATGCAGCACGATAACCAACAGCTACTACCTCATCTATTGATTGCGCTGAGAATAAAGCTTCGCGCCCAACGGCTACATTATTGTTACCAGCAGATAAACCCTCCATAGCGCTTGCACCAAAAGCTGAGTTTCCTTCAATACCAACACCGGTAGCATCTAAAGCATAAGTGCCAACTACAGTATTGCCAACTCCTTTATATAATTCCAATCCACCATCTTGGCGCAGTTTCATGGTTTGCACATTACTTGTTCTAAAGCGAAGGTCTTGTGCATTAACTGAGCCAATAAATTCCGCTCCGGTTAAGGTATTGCCTTGCAAACTCCATGCAGAATCGGAAACGTTAATAGAGCCGCCTCCGGCAGGTGTAACCCATCTGCCAAAACCGTTAGCATCGGAAGTAAGCACTTTGCCGTATCCCTGTGATCCATCTTCTAACCTAAACCCAAAAGCGTCTGTTGTATCGGTAACTAAATGTAAGCGGGCTTGAGGATAAGTGGTGCCTATTCCCACTTTTACTGTTTCGGTGGCATCGTTTACATTTTTAACCGAACCCAACACCATGCTGTTAGAAGCATCAACACTCGCATAAGCACCAATCGCTGAGGCGTTATCCAAATAAAACCACGAAGCATTTGCATTGTAACCAATTGCTGTATTGTAAGAACCTGAAGTGGTGCTTCTTAGAGTGTTATTACCAATGGCTACATTTTGTACACCTGTTGAAAATTGGTTGTAGTTAAACAAAGCATCTTTACCGATTGCCATGTTATTACTAACACCGCTTAATTCAATAAACCCATTGGTTTTCAAGCGCATTCTTTCAATACTGTCAACACGGAATGAGAGCGGTTGATCATCTGTAGTGCCAATAAAATTCATATTAGGGTCAGTTCCAGCATTACCAAATAAGCTCCATGCAGAGTCGGAAACGTTAATAGAGCCGCCTCCACTAGAAGGAAGAACTACGAAGTTTCCGTCTTCTATATAAAGTGTATCGTTTGAGATGGTGAGATTTTGGTCATCACTACCTCCACCTCCAGCACATGAGTCGCAACTGAGGTTAGAGAGGTTAACGCTATCGCTGTTTGTAAGTTTTAACCAATAACTAGATGGGTTGTAAGAGAGTTGCTGGTCGTCAGTAGCAGGGTCGCCAATTGGACCTGTAACACCCGTTACTCCTGTTACTCCGTTGGTTCCTGTTGCACCTGTAATTCCTTGAGGTCCTTGCGAACCAGTATTGCCTGTTGTTCCTGCATTTCCTTGAGAACCTGTGTCTCCTGTTGTTCCGGTAGCTCCGGTGTTTCCTTGAAGACCTTGAGAGCCAGTATTGCCAGTTGCTCCAGTAACACCTGTATTTCCTTGAGAACCTGTGTTGCCCATGTCTCCTGTATCGCCATTAATTCCGTTAGTTCCAGTAGCACCAGTAGCACCTGTTGAGCCATTAGTTCCTGTTGCACCAATTGTACCGTTTGATCCATCTTGACCAGTTGCCCCGGTAGCGCCAATGGAACCATTCGAGCCGTCCGTTCCCGTTGCTCCCGTTGCACCATTAGTTCCATTTGTACCTGTAGCACCAGTTGCTCCTTTCAAAGGATAAGAAACACCAATGTCGTTGGTAACATAAGGCTCTGGAGGGGAAATATTTTTATTCACCCAAATTGTTGCAGAGCCAGCACTTGGTGTTGGTGGAGCAGATAGCTCGCCTGTAAGAACCAAAGCCTTAGGGTCAAGCACACCCGGAAAGGTTATTTTGAAATCTGTAGAGTCGGGACCAGTTCTTGTAATATTGAAAATTACATTACCTAGTGAATCCAGTATTTCAAAATATGTTTGGTTAGCTGTTGTGGTTTCATTGATAGTAATAGGCGTTCCAGTTGTCAGGTTAATCGTGTTGCCTCCGTTATAAGCTGCCTGAAGGGTTGAAGGTCCAGTTGCTCCTGTGATGCCTGTTGTACCAGTATTTCCTGTAGCGCCTGTATTTCCTTGAGAGCCAGTTGCGCCTGTTGCTCCATCTATTCCATTAGCGCAAGGAACACATACTCCATCTTGACCACTTGGACCTGTAGTACCTGTAGTGCCAGTGTTGCCCGTAGCACCTGTGTTACCTTGAGAACCTGTGTCACCTGTTGTACCAGTTGAGCCTGTGTTTCCTTGAAGACCTATATCACCCGTTGCTCCGGTAGCACCTGTGTTTCCTTGAGAGCCTGTGTTGCCTGTTGCGCCTGCTACTCCTGTAGTGCCGTCAATTCCATTCGTTCCATTGTTACCTGTTGCGCCTGTAGCTCCGTCAATTCCGTTGGTTCCGTCATTGCCTGTTACTCCTGTAATGCCTGTTGCGCCAGTAGTTCCATCATTTCCGTTGGTGCCGTTATTGCCTGTCACTCCTGTAATGCCTGTTGCGCCAGTAGTTCCGTCAATTCCATTGGTGCCGTTATTGCCTGTCACTCCTGTAACACCAGTAACTCCATCAATTCCGTTTGTGCCGTTGGTTCCATTATT
>CAZKHZ010000118.1:0-11437 GCA_964552715.1 uncultured Chitinophagaceae bacterium
TGAAAAACAAATCTAAAAGCCCCCAAAACATTTCTTGAAACTGGAAAACAACAACCCTCCGCAGCATTTTCACATCTGCCACGTCACCAAGCGAATAAGTCATCTCCCCATCCAAAACTTCCCAAAGCCCATTTACTTCCTACACCTCCAAATTGGCAACTACCTTCCGCCTATCAGCATCCGTTCAATCAGTAAATCAATCCCTCGGCTGTTCGTTCATCATTCATCATTAATAACCAATCATTACAAAAGGTCTGCCGAAAAAAGATTTCGTTTGCACCCTCAAATTTTTATTATGCAAATCATCAATCCAGCAACAGAAGAAGTTATTGCCAATATCTCCGAAGACATTCAATCTACCTTAGAGCTAAAAATGCAATTGCTCCGTACCGGGCAGCAGCGATGGGCAAAAATTCCCCTGCTACAGCGCGTGCAGGTGCTACAAAACTTTGCTGATTTATTGAACGAAAACATCGAGCATCTTGCCGCCACGCTCACCAGCGAAGTAGGCAAACCCCTCCAGCAATCGCGCAACGAAGTAAATGGTGCGCGCAACCGCATCAAGTGGCTCACCGACAATGCAACCAAATATCTAAGCGATGAATGGATGACCCGCGAAGAAGGACTAGGCGAAAAAATCACTTACGAGCCATTGGGCGTGGTGTGCAACATCAGCGCGTGGAACTATCCTTTTTTAGTAGGCGTAAATGTATTTGTGCCCGCGCTCTTAGCAGGCAATGCAGTGTTGTACAAACCATCAGAATATGCCACGCTCACAGGCTTACAAATTGAAAAACTATTAAAGCAAGCAGGCGTGGACGAAGATGCTTTTCACGTTGCCGTAGGCGCAAAAGAAGTAGGCGAAGCCTTGCTAAATCTTCCTTTTGACGGATACTTCTTCACCGGCTCCTATCGCACTGGCAATTATATCTACAACAAAGTGGCTTCCAAAATGGTACCCGTGGGTTTAGAGCTTGGCGGCAAAGACCCGCTCTATGTTGCCGATGATGTGCAAGATGTAAAAGGCATCGCAGCCGGCACTGCCGATGGGGCATTTTACAACAACGGACAAAGCTGCTGCTCGGTAGAAAGAATTTATGTGCACGAAAAAGTATTTGATGCCTATGTTGATGCTTTTGTACAAGAAGTAAAAAGCTGGAAGTGCGGCTTGCCAACCCAAGAAGGAGTTTACATTGCTGCGCTTACCCGCAAAGAACAGATGGCTGTTTTGGAAGAACAAATTGCAGATGCCTTGGCAAAAGGCGCAACTGTGGTTACTGGAGGCAAAAGAAAAGAAGGCAAAGGCTATTTCTTTGAACCAACCGTAATCACCAACACAACTAACCAAATGAAAGTGATGCGCGAAGAAAGTTTCGGACCCATCATCGGCATTGCAAAAGTAAAAAGCGATGAAGAAGCACTCGGCTTAATGAACGATACCGAATATGGCTTAACCGCTGCCGTTTACACCAGCAACAAAGCACGTGCCGAAAACCTCTTAGCTCAACTAAACAGCGGCTCAGCATACTGGAACTGCTGCGACAGAGTAAGCGCAGCCTTGCCTTGGAGCGGCAGAAAACATTCGGGGTTTGGCAGCACACTTTCCCACGTTGGCTTGCGCACCTTCACCAAACCAAAGGCATATCATTTACGAGGTAAGTTGGATTAGACTTTTACAAAGACATGAGCAAAATCATAATTGCCTCTGTCTGAAATCAATTTGTCACCTTTGTTTCTATGGTTCTTTTGCCGCGCATATAGACTTCATCGAAAATTCTTCCAATTATTTGCCCTTAGAGGTAGATGAAGAGGGAGGTAAAACTAAAAATTGAATTTCCGAAGAAGTCTAATAAACTGCCATCTCTATGAAAAAGATATTACTGATAGAAGACAATCGCGATGTGCGCGAAAACATTGTTGAAATTCTTGAATTAGCAGCATATAAAGTATTAGCTGCCGAAAATGGAAAAGTAGGCGTTGAACTTGCCATAAAAGAACTTCCAGACCTGATTATCTGCGATATTATGATGCCAGAATTAGACGGCTACGGTGTTTTACATTTGCTGAATAAAAACAATGCCACTTCGGGCATACCGTTTATTTTTCTTACTGCAAAAGCCGAGCGCACCGACTATCGCAAAGGCATGGAAATGGGTGCCGATGATTACCTCACCAAGCCTTTTGACGATATTGAATTGCTCAATGCAATTGAAATTCGATTGAAAAAAGCTGCCGCCATGAAAAGCTCCGTGGCAGGCAAAGAAGGCTTGGATGAATTCCTCCGAAATGCACAAACCAATTCAAACATCAAACTCACTTCCGATGAACGCGAGGTGATTGATTATAAAAAGAAGCATATCATCTATGCACATGCACATCGCCCTTCATACCTCTATTTTATAGTAAATGGCAAAGTAAAAACCTTCCGCATGAATGATGACGGAAAGGAATTGATAACAGGCATTTACACCGACAATGAATTCTTTGGCTACACACCACTTTTAGAAGAAACGGTATATCACGACAATGCTGAAGTGCTAGAAGATGCAACAGTGATGCTAATACCTAAATCAGACTTTTTGCAATTAGTTTCAAGCGATATGCAAACTGCAAAACGCTTTATAAAATTACTAAGCAGCAACCTCAGCGAGCGCGAAGAAAAGTTGATTCAGCTTGCCTACAACTCGTTGCGCAAGCGCGTAGCAGACGGCTTAATAATGGTGTATGAAAAATTTAGAAAGAATGAGAAGGACAGTCCTAAAATAGCTTTGTCGCGCGAAGACTTGGCACAAGTTGTTGGCACTGCCACCGAGTCGCTAATCCGCACACTAAGCGACTTTAAAAGTGAAAAACTCATAGACATCACGGATGGGAAAATTCATATCCTGAACGAACAAAAGCTGAAGAGTCTCTACAATTAAAAGTAACATGCCTTTTTCCTTAGGGCTTGTAATGAAATAAAATAAACGCAGCACGCAATTTTGTTTTACCTGCTGAATAGTTTAGTTTAGTATTCGATTTCAAAAAAATTAAAAAATTAATATTATGGTAAACAAAGTTATCCTTGTTGGAAATCTAGGTAAAGACCCAGTTCTAAAACGCTTTTCTGACACAAATGCAATTGCAGAATTTTCATTAGCCACCAGCGAAAAATATCGCGATAAGGAGGGCAACATCCAAACTATTACCGATTGGCATAATGTAAAAATCAACTTCACCCGCTTGGCAGAAACTGCCGAGAAATATCTGAAAAAAGGAAGTAAGGTTTATATCGAAGGAAAAATCCGCACGCGTGAGTACGATAAGGATGGGCAAAAACGCTACATCACTGAAATTATAGCCGAAACCTTCCAAATGCTCGACCGTAAAGAAGATGGTGCCGGAGGTGGTGGAAGCAATAGCAGTAATTCCAACAACAATAGTTCAAGCAGCAATGAAAATACTTCACAAGCTTCATCCAGCAGTTTTGAAAATACAGTTGCATCTGCACCTGTGGTTGATGATGATTTGCCATTCTAATTTCAACACAACAATTGTTTAATTAAACACTCAAATTTTGGACGGAGATAGTTATCCCCCGCCTTTATCTTTTCTTGTCATTTTATCGGAATCATTTTTCAATCCGCTATCGGCAGATATTGTCGTGGTGAACTTTGTAATCCTGTTCTTGATTTTGTGCTCAGGGCTAATGTCTGCTTCGGAAGTGGCATACTTTTCACTTACTAGGCCCGAGCTAGAGAACTTGAAAGAAAGCGAAGACAAATCAGATAACCAAGTTGCGCATTTAATGGAAAAGCCGCGCTATTTGCTTTCTACAATTCTTATCACTAACAACTTAGTGAACATCGGGGTTATCATACTTTCATATTTTGTTACCACCCGAATGCTCAACTTTATAGACTTGAGTGTTGCAGGTTTCTTAATTCCAGGCTATGCAATAGAATTCACTTTCAACGTAGTGGTTGTAACCATTGTTTTAGTGTTGTTTGGAGAGGCTACGCCAAAGGTTTATGCTACACACAATAAGTTTGTTATCGCCAAATTAACAGCAGGTTTATTCCGATTCTTACTAAAGTTGTATCGCCCTTTAAACTGGATGTTGATTGGTTCCACACAAGTATTAGAGCGCAGGCTAAAAAAGCGTAACACCGAAATTGATATCGAAGAAATCAATATGGCAATTGAAATGACCGTAGAGAACGAAAACAAAGAGTCGAAAGAAGATGCGAGATTACTTAAAGGTGTGGTGCAATTGGGTAACATCACCGTAAAACAAGTGATGCGACCTCGTGTAGATGTAATTGCCTTAGATGCTTCAATGAGGTTTAATGAATTGATTGAAAAGGTGAAAGAACACGGCTACTCACGAATGCCCGTTTTTGAAGATTCACTAGACAACATAAAAGGTGTGTTATACATCAAAGATTTGTTGCAACACCTTAATCAGAATGATGAATTTGGCTGGCAGTCGTTGATGCGTGAACCATTGTTTGTACCCGAAACAAAACGTATAGATGACTTGCTGCGCGAGATTCAGGAGAGCCGAAAACACATGGCTATTGTAGTTGATGAATATGGCGGAACCAATGGCATTCTCACCTTAGAAGATATTGTAGAGGAAGTAATTGGCGACATAAAAGATGAATTTGATGAAGCCGAACCGGAGAGCACAATCTTAAAAATTGCAGATGGCATTTACGTTGCCTCAGGCAAAAACACTATTGATGAGCTTTGCAAAGTTCTGGAACTTGCTGAAGGCTTTTTTGAAGAAGTAAAAGGTGAAGCCGAAACTATTGGAGGATTGGTTTTAGAAATTCTTGGGCGCATTCCAAAAGCTACGGAACAAGCAGAATTTCAATCCATAAAATTTACGGTAATGAAAGTAGCTAATAATAGAATTGAAGATGTTCGGATTGAATTGTTGTAGTCAACAAAAATTTATCTGTTAGATAATTGTCTGCACAAATCTAAATCGCGCTTTGCATTATCTAAATCGCGCGAAATTTTTTCCAAATCACTTTTATAAGTCTCCACATCTTTGGATGCACCGCCTAAATCACGCAATTGTTTTTTTGCTTTTTGCAGTTCTAATGCCTGAGCAATAATGTTGCTGTAAAACTCTTTGCGAGAAGTTGTGTCAGAAAGATTCTTACCCATATCTACCAATGTAGAGCTAATAAACTGATCTAAGTAAACCACATTTTCGCCCGGGTTATTTAATTTATCCAACAACTGCCTTACGGTATCTAACTTTTGATAGAAAGAGAAGTCGTTACCCAATTGCGCTTCGTACTTTTCATTTTGTGTGCGCAAAATTTCATTCTCTACATAAGGTACTTTGTAGTTTACAAAAACAGCAAATATGGAAAGAACAATCACACCCAACAACAGGGCTAAGAATTTCCAAAATGAGCGTGCGCGTTCGTTTTTATTTAAAGGCTCCATCGTAATATTTTATTGTGTTTAGTCGGCAAGAAAACTTCTTTTCACTTTTGGTTTTGCATCCATAGAACCGGTATTGTTTACTGGCTCCTCTTTTACAAATATGTTGGTTTCTTTCTTCTTTCCGATGTAATCTAATTTTGCAAGTTTACTAAACACTATCGAAAGTGTTTTAGCAAATTCAGTAATTTTTACCAATGACTTATTGATGTCGCTGTGGTTATATGGCAACTGCAATAATTCTGCTATGGATGATTCAAACTGCCCTTGGGTAAGGTCACACCATTCGGTAATGTAATTAATCATTTCTTCTTTGCCTGTTCCCATTCTTGATTCAAGAAAAGAAAAAATAACACGCGCAAAAGATGAATTGATTTCATACAAAGCAAATGGAGAACGATAAGGTGCTTCCCACTTTAAAGCGGCAAAGCGATAATTAATGAAACCAAGCATTTGTTGCGAAAGTGCCAACATCAATAATGCCAACTCATTCTGTTGATTCTTTTGATGCACCTTTTGGATAATAGTCAGAGCAAATTGCTCAATTTGTGCATAAAACTTTACTGTTTCATCCAGCACATCAGCAAGGTCTGGATATGCCAGCGATGAGGTGCTTGGTGGAATGAATGTAACATCCTCTTCAGCCTTACCTGCCTTAATTATAACCTTTGCTATTGGCAATAAAACAGGTGATGATTTATGCGTAGAAATATCTTCTTCGCTTAAAAATTGAACCGAAACAGCGGTTGCAACATTGGGCTGCCTTGCAGGCGACTCCGAAGGATTTGGCACTCCAGAGGGCGTAAATAAAAAAGCATCTGCTACTAACACAACATAATAGCTTGTTGGTTTTTGCGCGGTTTCTATTTGCTTAGAAATAACCAATTGCTCCGTAAGGGGAAATTGAGGACTAATATCAATTAAAGTGCCATTGGCAGTAGTAGCGCGGCAGTAGGTAACGCTAATATTCAAAGTGCCGTTTGTTTCTGGCACCACACTACTTTCTAATGATGAACTTTTACCTGCCTCTGGTAGTAACAAACCATAATTGATGGGTGAAGCAAAGCGACTTGCCGCATCGCGCACTAAATCAACAGTTGCTAATTGGTCTTGAATGAAGTGTGATTTATTCACCTTCATGCCATCAATCCAGTGAACAAATTTATGTTGTAACTGCTTGCTCATTGTTTACGGTTTGTTCATACACTCTCGTGCAAATAATAACATCGTTTTCTTTCAACTCGTTTTCACCAACCAAAATGTAGGGGTCAATAAAACGATTTGGCTTCCACCAAGGATTTTTTACATAAAAAACCCATCCGCTTGGATTGCGTTGCGGGTCTAAATATTCAATAATACTTTCGGGATGGCGCTCGTTGTAGTCGTTAATAAAAAAGAAAAACAACTGCCCAAAATTCAAACGAACAGGCGCTTTGGCGCGAAAGTTTGTGTAGCTGGCATCGCGCATTCTTTTTTGAAATTGAAAAGCAATAACAATTGGTTTTGTCATATCAATATCATCTGCATCAGGCATTTCTTCATCTACTGGGTAGAACCAACGCTTGTAAATTTGTAACGGTATTGCCATTGAAAAATCAAATAATTTCATGGCAAGAAAAGGAACTGGAAATACGAGTGATGCAATAGGATAAATCCACAAATATTCTTTAGGTCCTGTGAGCCTTAGTAGCAATGCAAACACAATGGCTGCAACAGCAAATTGAGTAAGTGTAAAGAAAAATTCAGGCTTAAAGCTCGTGCGGCTCGACCACGGTTGATGCAGATAAACACCCAAGGCGTGTGCCATGCCGCCAAATAAAAACAGGAATTGAGCAATGGAAAAAGACATCCGAGGCATTTCAATAATCAAGAAGCCGACTAAACTGAACAGTGCACTCAACAACACATTCAGTAAAGTGTGAACAATGAGATGCTTTTTGTACTTTGTAACAACGTCTTTACCAAAGTAAAAAAACAATGCACCAAAGGCTGCTCCCGCTGCCGATAAAACAATATTTACTATCGAAGGTTTCCAATCCATAACTTAAAACAAGAGGGTGTAAATTTAACTTAATTCAAAATAACCCATATAGGCAGGCTGATTTTGGTCGCCCAATATAAAACCACTTTCGCTTTCAGAAGGAAAAATTATTTCTCGCACCTCTGCCTCCACCGGAATAAAGTACTCGTGGAGCAATTGCAGCGTTTGAAACAATACTCCTTTATTGATGTAATCTGACAGGCCGAAATGCTTCAAAGGACCCACCTCAATTTCTACTACGGGATAGGGCGAGGGTACTGTATTTCCTATAACAGTATTTTGCCCCAAAAAAGCATCCTCAAGGGTAAATGTCTCTTCAATGGTTATGGTTTCGTCAGCACTTCGGGTTTTTCTAATCCTTATCTTTTCGCCTAGAATTAACTCATAACACGCCTCCGTTAACTGAAAATTGCCCACCACCTTTTCAAGCATTGGCAGCAAGTACACCAACATATTCAAACCCTTAACTTGCTTGGAATATTTTAGACCCCAAAAGCGAAAAAGTAAATTGCTAGCACTATGTTCCTGAATATCTTCCAGTATTTTTTGTTCCTTATCCTCCAACGAAAGTTTTGCAAGAAAAACTTCATGTTCTAATGGAAGAAAAAGCTTGCGTGCATCAGCTTCAATGTTGCGATTTGCGCGCGCCTGCGCCACATATTTAGCAATCAGATTGCCACTATCGCCCGATAGCATCGGTTGGTGAAAAAGCCCTTCCGGTAGTGCATCGTAAAGCCCGTTTCGGTTCAATTCGATGGAGATAAATTCATCAATATGTGATGATTCATCTAAGTAAAAGCCATTAATATCTCTGGAATGTGGTCGCTTGAAAGTTCCTTTCAAGCGCGTTAAAAACTGATTTTTTTCAAATCCATTGCGCAACATCACAGCCAAAAGTGATTCGGCTTTAATGTCGTTTTCAACTTTTTCTAATTGCGCTAAAATGGTTTCTAAAGTCATGTGATAATGAAACTCGGTAGCAACGAATGTAGAATTTCTTATCCAAAAAATGAACCTATAAGCTATGGGTGCTTTAAACCCTAAAAAACTGGAAACGTTTTACACATTCAAATACCTCATAAAAGAATCGTAGCGATCTTTCAAATCTTCGGTGTAGCCTGTTTCCTGATACACACCTTTTACTTGATAATCGTATCTTTCAAAAGCAGCTACTAAAACAGAAAGGTCAGCTTTGTTGAGTTTTAGTGTAACATCCACTTTGGCAACATCCTGACGAATGTTGGTATAGCAACTCAAAATTTGTATTTCGTTACCTTCTACAATACGTGCAATTTCGGTAAGCGAGAAATCTTTTAAAGGAACTTCTAACTCTATTATACTGCCTTCATCCGTCAACGAACTGAAAGATGAAAGTGCGCCTAATATATCTTCGGATGAAACTAAACCTACATAGTTTTCTTCTTCATCCAACACAGGCACTACACCAATTTTTAGCTTATTGCCTAGTTTAATTACTTCGAGCAAATGCGTGTGTTCGTAAACAAAAGGATGGGCAAATGAATTGCGGTATTCTGATAATGGGAGCTGAAAATCATTTGCATTGATTACATCTTCCATCGAAATTAAATTGAGCAACTTGCCATCTTTTACAACGGGCAATTGGTGCACTGCAAACTCGTGCATCCATTGAAGTGCTTTTTCTCCGCTGTCGCTTGGCTTCAGCGGTGGAATATTATCTGCTATGAGGTGTTTTGCTAACATATAGAGAGATTGTGATTTATTATACGAATGTTTTGGCAAGCTTGTTACTTAATATAACATCAAGACAGTAGAAACATTCAAAGGTTGTATTCAAGATTGTAATTTTTTTGTCAGAAAATCATCGGTTACTTTATTAAACTCGTGTGGCAACTCCATCATAGCGGCATGACCGCAGTGTTCCAAAAGATTAATTTGAGAATTTGGCAGCAACTTGTGAAACTCTTCGGCAACAAAAGGAGGCGTGACGCTGTCGTTCTTTCCCCAAATTAGACTTACGGGTATTTTGATGTTTGGAATTTCATCGCGTAGGTTGTGGCGCACGGCACTTTTAGCAATCAACACCACGCGCAATGCTTTGTTGCGGTCGTTTACAATATCAAAAACTTCATCTACCAATTCTTTGCTGGCAAGGTGTGGGTCGTAGAAGGTTTCTTGCGTTTTTTTCTTCACATATTCATAGTCGCCTTTGCGCGGGTAAGTGTCGCCCAACGAGTTTTCAAACAAACCCGAACTGCCTGTAAGCGTTATGGTGCGCACCAACTCAGGGTTTTGCATGGTAAATATCAAAGCAATGTGCCCGCCCAGCGAATTTCCAATCAGGTTCATGTTTTGATAGCCTTTCAAATCCACAAACTCCTTTACATGATCTACCATGCCCTGAACGGTGGACTTATCTAACTCTAATTCATAAAGTGGCAACAAAGGAATAACTACTCTGTAGCGACTTGAAAAATGATTGATTACATCCGCAAAATTGCTGAGCGCACCAAACAAACCATGAAGCAACAGAATTACTTCACCGTCACCTTCTTCGCAGTAGCGAAACTTGCCCTCCTGTTTTATATTAAAATTCATTGTACTGACCTATGGCGGTAAAAATATCTTTTTTGTTTACAATGCTGTGTCGTGTTGCAAAACAGTTTCAAACCAATTTCGCATAATGTTTATTCCAAAAGGAGTTAGGATAGATTCGGGATGAAACTGCAAACCCGAAATAGGCAGTGTCTTGTGTTGCAAAGCCATTATTTCGTGGGAACTTACCGTATGCGCCACCGCTTCAATCTCCGAAATGTTATTTTGCTGTAAAACCAATGAGTGATAACGCATTACCTCAAACTGCGCGGGCAAACCTTTAAACAAAAAATGATTGGGCTGCACTTCCATCATTGATGTTTTGCCATGCACAGGTTGCTGTGCTTTTATCAATTGCCAACCAAAAAATTCACCAATTGCCTGATGACCCAAACAAATCCCAAGAATAGGTTTCGACCGATAATATTTTTTTATAAACGGCATGGTGATGCCGGCTTGGGCAGGGGTTTTTGGTCCTGGCGAAATTACTGCCGCATTAAAGGTGATATTGTCTAAATCTTTGATTGTTTTTTCGTCATTGCGCACTACCAAACATTTGTGCCCAAGCTGCGCAATATAATCGCACAGGTTGTAGGTGAATGAATCGTAATTGTCAATCAGCAGTATCAAGTTTTTTCGTCTAAAAGTTTTTCAAAATCGTGGAAGGCATCTTTAAACATTGGTATCACCTTGCCCGAATAGTCAATTACGGCAGGTGCCATATCATCAATATACGGATAAACATGCGAAGCACTGCGTTGGGTTTCGGGCAGCGCGCCCCATTTATTTATAAACCACAAAAACACACACAGCACATAGATGCCGACAATGGCATGAATGGCTCCGCCAATAACTTTGTTGGGTAGGTTTAGGGAAAAAGATTGCAGAATATTCTCCAACGCCCATGCAATAAATCGCACCAGCAGCACCACAATTACAAACACCAAAATGAATGAAATAATAGCCGTCATAGTAGGGTCGGGGTGTAGTTGTTCTTTTACAAAACTTGCTGCTTTGTATGAAAACTTAAGTGCAACTATGATGCCCAAAAAGTAGGCAATGAGCGAGAACAGCGAATAAATAATGCCCTTGGTATATCCCCACCAAAAGCCTACACACAAAAATATTATGAAAAGAATGTCAATTATCATAGAATGAATGCGGTTGGATGATTAGTTGTTATACAAACGCTTTTCACAAAAAAATAGTATTGGCTACATACAATAGGCGTAGCGATGAAAAAGGTTTCCACAAGCACTTGTTGCAATGCCGAGTGCGGAGGGCGGTAAACATTCAAGAGAGGAAAATCGAAAAGTAAAATATTCTGGAGTAATGGACAAAATTGATGCTATTTTTTAGACGTTTGTTTCAAGTGGACAA
>CAZKHZ010000119.1:0-11414 GCA_964552715.1 uncultured Chitinophagaceae bacterium
ACACGCAACATCATAAACTAACGTTCAAAAAATCCACAATTTTTTCCCAAAACCTTTCAAACCAAACGCCACAGGCATCAACAGCAAAATAACACCCGGCACACGATACCGAACTATGCTACCCAACACGGGAGTAGTGATACCAATAACAACAAATAGAAAAAAGCAGAAAACTATTGCTGAAAAAAGAATTTTAACCTCCCCCAAGCTATATCTTCTGAAATTAAAACCAAGCACCCCCAGCAAAAAAATCAACACCAAATTCTCCAACGCAAGCGGAAAAAGCATCAGCGATTTTACATTCCAAATCATAGGTGCGCACACCACATTCCACAATGCAAAAGGCACCGCCTTTACAAAACTCCACAGGTTGTTTGCTTCCACCGCAGGAATAAAAACAAAACTCCCCGCCTTCATATATTGCGCCAACCTGATTGAGTCCCACTGCTTCTGTGCAATGCCCCCAAGCACCTTTTCGTTAAGTAAAAAATAATCAACAGCAAAACCCAGCAACGGAACAATCACTAAAAATGCAATACACCAAACCACCAATTGAAACTTACTTTTCAATAATTTAGTGGAAACAAAAAACAACAACGCCATCATAAAACTCAACAACACATACACCTTAAAAATCGCCATCATCACCACCACCACCAGCAAAGCCAACCAAAAAGAAACCCTTCTAAAATTGTCCTTAGCTCCGCCAATCAACCACACAAACAACCCAAACACCAACACCAAAATAGTTTCCTTCAACATAGCCGAACTCCACATCAGCACAGATGGAAAAAAGAACAACAACAGCGCATAAATCCTAGCCACACCATTATCATCGCTCAACGCAATGGCATCCTTTTTTATCATTAAATAAAATCCTTTGACAAAACCCACCAGCCCAACAAAACCAAAAAAGGCAGCAAACAACGAATGTGTGTAAACATTGCCCCCCGAAACAAAAACAAGCAGCGCATTCAGCTTGATTATAAACCTGCTGTCGTTATACAAATAACTCCGCACCTTCGGGTCCCAATGATTGAAAGATGTAACCTGCTGCACCACATCAGGCGTGTCAATATTCAACTCCGCTAGCAACTTAAAAAACAACACTGGCTTGGTATAAAAAAGCGAGTTCAGAAAAAGTCCATCATCAAAATATTTATAAATATCCGAGTTCTCCTTATCTGTATAGTAATAAGTATAAAGCAAAGTAATGCCCACCCCCGCCAAAACCTTCGCCACAAAAGCAACTCCAACCTCCCGTTTTGACACACCCGGCAACTCAAAAAAATTCCCCTTGCTCACTATCAAAAGCAGCAGCCCAAAAAAGGATATGTAAAGCAACCAAGTCACCATATAAAAACGTTGTGGAAGCAATTAGAAAGTATCCATTCTCTGCATTCAAATCTCACTTCCAAAATCATAAATCTAAAATCTCAATTAACTTATTTTACTCCACAGTGTTTCACTCTTCACGCTCTCAAGGTAATTGCGCAAAGCAAGGTTAGCGTTATTTTCAAGCATGGCATCTTCTTCAATCACCGATGAAGCGGCCCTTCTTGCCGCCACCAATATCTCCACATCCTGCACCAAATCCGCAATCCGTAATTGAATGTCACCACTCTGCCTCGTGCCATCAATTTCACCGGGTCCGCGCAGCCGCAAATCTTCCTCCGCTATCACAAAACCATCGTTCGTTTCACACATCACCTTTATCCTGTTTCTACTGTTGTAGCTCAGCTTCTCGCCCGTCATCAAAATACAATACGATTGGTCAGCCCCTCTGCCTACCCTGCCTCGCAATTGATGTAACTGCGCCAGTCCAAATCGCTCAGCATTTTCAATTACCATCACTGAAGCATTCGGCACATTTACCCCCACTTCAATAACTGTTGTAGCCACCATTATATCCGTTTCGCCACGCACAAACCTTTGCATTTCAAAATCTTTTGTAGCAGACGCCATCCTACCATGCACAATACTCACAGCAAACTCCGGCAATGGAAAGTAACGCTCCACAGCTTCAAAGCCGTGCATCAAATTCTTCAAATCCAAAACCTCACTCTCCTCAATTAAAGGATATACCATATAGACTTGTCGTCCCAAAGCAATCTGCTCTTTCAAAAAATTAAACACCGAAGTGCGCGAGTTCTCTAGCCGATGCACCGTTTTAGCAGGCTTCCTGCCTGGGGGCAATTCATCAATCACACTCACATCCAAATCGCCATAAGTAGTCATAGCCAACGTTCGAGGAATGGGTGTTGCCGTCATCACCAACACATGCGGAGGCTGCACATTTTTAGCCCACAGCCGCGCCCGCTGTGCCACCCCAAACCTATGCTGCTCGTCAATAATCGCAATGCCTAAGTTTTTAAAAATCACCCTATCTTCAAGCAAAGCGTGTGTGCCTATCACTATATGTATCGTGCCCTCCGCCAAATTCGCCAAAATATTCCTCCGCGCAGCCGCCTTAGTGCTGCCCGTAAGCAATGCCACATTGATGCCAAGGGGTTGCAACAATGGGGCAATGCTCTCCAAATGCTGCGAAGCCAGTATCTCAGTAGGAGCCATCAAACAAGCCTGAAAATTATTGTCTAAAGCAATCAACATCGTGATTAGCGCCACCATAGTTTTACCACAACCTACATCACCCTGCAACAAACGATTCATCTGCTTGCCACTAAGCGTATCGCGCCTAATTTCTTTTAGCACTCGCTCTTGCGCTCCCGTCAATTTAAAAGGCAAATGGTTCTTATAAAAATCATGAAAGTGCTTACCCAATTCCGGAAACAAATAACCACTCGAACTACCCAACCTAATCACTTTTTGTTTATGGAGTTTTAGTTGTAGCAAAAACAACTCTTCAAACTTTAAGCGATGTTGCGCAGCCGCAAGCTGCCCTTCATTTTTTGGAAAATGAATATGCATCATCGCTTCAAACCTACCCATCAACTTGTTGTCTCGAATAACATTTTCGGGTAAAAATTCTGGTAACTCAGCCTCCTTAACTTGCTCAATTAAAACCGCTGTCAATTTCAAAATCCCCTTACTGTCCAAATATCTTTTGCGGAGCGTTTCGGTAGTAGAATAAACCGGTTGCAAACCCTTTCCTTCTGTTTGAATCTCCCCCGTTACCAACTCCATTTCAGGATGCGTGATATTGAATTTGCCATTAAATATTTGCGGCTTTCCAAATAGCAGATAAGGAACATTCGCACGAATATTTCGCTGCACCCAATCAATACTTTGAAACCACACCAACTCAATGTTGCCGCTGCCATCCGTAAAGTTTGCTACCAATCGCTTGCCACGTTGCTCACCCAATACTTTCAAACCCGTTATACTTCCCTTCAACTGTATATATTGCGAATGCTCATTCACCTCACTTATTTTCTGCACCTGCGAACGATCAATATACCTAAACGGAAAATAATACAGCAGGTCGCTACAGGTGTGAATGTTCAATTGCTTGCGCAACATTTCACCTTTCTGCGGACCAACTCCTTTTAAATACTCTATGGGCGATTGAAGAATGATAGACTTTGTTTTTGATTAAAAATACGACTGAACCGGAATCCCAAAAATCTAAAGTTAAAACTCCAACTTACAATATACAGGGCAATGGTCGCTATGCCGAGCCTCCTGAAACATGCGCGCTTCTACAATATTAGCTTGCATATTATCACTCACCGCAACATAATCAATACGCCAACCCTTGTTATTGTTTCTGGCATTAGCGCGATAGCTCCACCAACTATATTGGTCACGTGCATCAGGATGTTTAAACCGATACGAATCAGTAAAACCATTCATAAAATACTTTTCCATCCAAGCCCGTTCTTCCGGTTTAAAACCCGAAGCATCCTTATTACTTATCGGGTTATGAATATCAATTTCGCGATGACAAATATTGTAATCGCCCGCCACAATAATCTTACTGCGCGTCTTTCTTAATTCTTGTATGTAAGCAAAAAAATCATCCAAGTATTTCATTTTCACATCCTGTCTTTCATCACCCGTTGTGCCACTCGGAAAATACGAACTCATAATACTCACATCTCCAATATCAATGCGAATGTTTCTTCCCTCCTCATCATAATTCGTAATGCCAATTCCCCTTTCAACCTTATCCGCTTTTAGTTTTGAAAAAATAGCCACACCACTGTATCCCTTTTTCACCGCAGGAAAAATGTAACATTCGTAACCCAATGCTTCAAATGGAGCAGGATTAAAATCACCTTCACTCACTTTTATTTCTTGAATGCAAACCACATCCGCATTCGCACTTTTTAGCCACGCACTCAAACCCTTCGTTTCTGCAGCACGAATACCGTTCACGTTATAGGAAATAATAGAAATGTTTTTCATGGTAAAATTTTGGCGGTGAATATGCTTTGAATTTCAAGCACAAACAAAACACCACACACCCTTATTTGCATAATCGTGGAATTCATTTAGGTTTGCCCGCTTTTGGTTTTTTTGTACAAAAATTTTAACAAAACATGATTAAGGGATTTTGGATTGCTTTGGCAACATTTATATCGTTTTCAGCTATTGCGCAAAACGCAAAAATTTCAGGAAAAATAGCGGACGATAAAGGAGAAGGTTTAATTCAAGCAAACGTTATAATTGACGTAAGCAAAGGATGGGCTGCTGTTACAGATTTTGATGGCAACTATGAATTGAGTGTGCCGGCAGGAACGTACTCCATCCTATTCAGATATATAGGTAAAGAAGAAAAGCGTGTAAAAGTTACAGTAAGTACTGGCGAAAATAAAACAATCAATGCCACTTTGATTGAGCGTGAACAGTTAATGGATATTGTAGTTGTAACAGGCAGTAGGTTCGAAAAGAAACTTAGCGAAGAAACAGTTTCGATGGACGTTTTGAAAAGCGATCTTTTAAAAAATAACAACCTTAACTCGCTAGACCAAGGTATGAACCGCGTGCCAGGCGTAACAGTGGTTGATGGACAAGCTAACATTCGTGGGGGCTCGGGTTGGAGCTATGGCGCAGGTAGCCGTGTAGCTATCTTGTACGATGGAATGCCTGTAATGAGTGCCGATGCTGCCGATGCAAAATGGGCAGCTATTCCAGTAGAAAATATTGAACAGGTGGAAATCATCAAAGGTGCTGCGTCTGCATTGTATGGTTCGTCTGCATTAAATGGAATTATCAATGCCCGCTCTGCAGTACCAGGCAACGAACCCTACACTCGAGTGCAAGTTTCTTCAGGTGTTTACGAAGGACCTCGTCCCACTTCAACGCTTGCAAAAGGCTGGGATAGCAAAACGCATGCTTTTGGTAACATCAATATTGCAGACCGTAGAAAATTGGGTCAGTTAGATTTAGTAACCGGTGTGGCTTATGATGGCAACATGGGTTATTTAGATTCTAGCGATGGAAGCTGGGTGCGTGCAAATGCAAATATTCGGTACCGCGTAAAGAATGTTCCTGGCTTAAATTTTGGGGTAAATATTTTGTACTATCATAGTTGGGGCAAAACCTTCTTTCTTTGGAATGGTATTGACTCGCTTGGCTACAAGCCGTTGCCTAATTCTGTAAGTGTTTACAGAACCTACCGCGCTATGATAGATCCTTTTGTAGAGTATCAGGATAGCAATGGCAACCGCTTTAGTTTCCGGGGCAGATACTTCACTTCACCAAACTTTAACAACACAGGTCAAGGCTCTATTCCAACTAAATACTATGGCGAGTTTCAATATGGTAAGCAATGGAAAAAATTTGATTTGAGCTTTCTTACTGGTGTGGTAGGTACTCACGACCAAGTGCGAACACCAGCCAATGATACCGTATCACTTTTTGGAAACAAAAATGGTTACAGCGCAGCTATATACGCCCAGTTGGAAAAGAAATTCTTCAAAACTTTGAACGTTACTTTTGGTATGCGTTGGGAATACTTCCAAATTGAAAAAGATAATAGTTTAAAAGAATTACCGTATCCAGTGTTCCGCGTAGGTTTGAACTATCAGGCCGCAGAGGCAACCTACATTCGCGCTTCATTTGGTCAAGGTTTGCGCTATCCAACAATTGCCGAAAAATATATCCGTACTAGTGTGGGTGCCATAGGCATTTACCCCAATCCAAAACTTCAGTCCGAAACAGGCTACAGCGGAGAGGTTGGTATTAAACAAGGTTTCAAATTTGGCAAATGGATGGGTTACGTTGATGGCGCAGCTTTTATAAATGTTTATAGAAACATGATGGAGTTTACATTTGGTGTATTTGGCAACTCGGGCACTACATCTGTTGGAGGTGCGCCAAACTATCCTAATCTACCTGCCGACCCGCTCTTTGGTATCGGCTTTGCTTCGCAAAACATCGGTAATGTTAGAATTTTAGGAACTGAAATTACAGGTGTTATTGGAGGTTCGGTTGGCAACGATGTAAAAATGAGCTTTGTGTTCGGTTACACATTCATTGACCCTCGCGTGCTTTCAAATTCTTGGGATAAAGATACTTTGGAGCTTTATAATGTTTATGGAGACCGCACCATCACTTTTGGTCGCGATTCTTTGAATGACGGAAGTGCCGCAATTGGAAACAACCAATCGTACAAAGCAACCTCAGCTACCGATCAAAACGTTCTGAAATACAGAAACAGACACACCTTGCGTTTAGACTATACGCTTACTTACAAGGTAATTGATTTCAATGTGAACTTTCAGTACAACAGCTATATCGAAAACATTGACTTCGCTTTCACCAGCAACACATTTATTGGCTTTGAACAATCATTCAACTCACAGGCGTTCTCTGGTTTAAAAGAATATCGCAGAAGACAGGACCAGAAAAAAATCAAAGGCGATTTAATTTTGAATGCCACGTTGGGATGGAATGTTACAGACAAAGTGAGATTCGGCTTTTTGGTTAAAAACTTGATGAACTGGGAATACATTCCACGTCCGGGTTTCTATGCCGAGCCTAGAAATTACACATTGCAGTTTTCCTATCAGTTTTAAAACAACATAAACTGAATTTCAAAAGACCTTACAAGTATTAAAACTTTTAAGGTCTTTTTTTTGGGTATCATACTAAGAATCGCAATTAATAGTAACTTAGGCACAAAAATTGATTTATGAAAATTCTACACTTGGCAGCAATCATCAGCTTTTTATCTTTAATTGCTGCCACACCATCCAAAAAATCAAAAGTAAATTCTCCACTATTTTCTAACTATCAACCTATTCCCAAGGGGGAGGTTTTTTTAGATGTTAAGCCAAGGGAAGTTGAGGAATTTTACATCAGCACAACCGAAATTTCTAACGGGCAATACCAAACATTTTTAAATTATCTGAAGCTACAAAATCGCATCCAGGATTTGAATGCAGCAATGTTAGATACTGGGCAATGGAAGAAGGTGATTCCTTATTCTGAACCTTATGTAAACTATTACCATTCTCACAAAGCGTTTGAAAAATATCCATGCGTAAACATGAGTTTTGAGGGTGCAACATTGTATTGCGCATGGCTTAAAGAAATGCTGGAGCTTGCAGATAATCGTTACGATTATGAGGTGAGTTTGCCGAATAAAAACCAATGGATTTATGCTGCTTCGGGCGGCAAGAAAAATTCGCCTTACAGTTGGGTTGGACCATACATGAAAAACAAGTATGGTGTCCTTTGCAATTTTAGAGATATAGGTGCCAATAGTATTCATTTTGATGAAGCAACGGGGAAATATGTTGTTGTTCTAAATCAAGGCTTTGATATAGAGCAATCTCCTAAAATTAATAATGATGCTGATGTAACAGCTCCTGTTTTGTCATATATGCCAAATGGTTATGGGCTTTATAATGTATGTGGCAATGTGGCAGAAATGATTGCTGAGAAAGGTATTGCAATGGGTGGTAGTTTTTATTCAACTGGTTATGATGTTAGGGTGAGGAGTGAAATCAAATACACAAACCCTTTGCCAACAGTAGGTTTTCGCCCGATTATCGTTTTGAAAGAAAAGTAAGTTACTAGCCCAATCCCTGTATTTAGTTATTAGCTTTTACATCAAAATTTAGTCGGTATCAATAATGATAGTACCCTTATTTTCATTTTTGATAAAAAGCTTTTTACTTTAATTTCTTTCCTACTATGTATCTACTCCGCTTTGGCGGAAAATTAGTGGTTATTGTATTTTAATATGTAAGTTTTTAAAGATTCCCTTTTGTATTAACCCTACAAGCCTTCGGGCAGTTTATCCAGTTCCGCTTTTATTCTGTTGTTCTGCTCTTCGGTACAACGATTTGTTTTAAGCAAAAATGCAAGCACCATCTTTTTGAGGCGCGGATTATCATCCACAAAGTGCATCTCTTTTATAATCAAAGCCAAATCATCTTCCACATGCTTATTTAAGCCAAGAAACGATGGCAGGTAATGCTCAAATACAAAGCGCAGGTAGCGCAGTTCAGGGTCGTTGGGCTTGCCCTGAACGCCCGCATTCAAATGATTGCGCGCCTTAAAAACCAATTTCAATTTTGCCCAATTGCTGGGCTGCTCTTTTATTTGAAAGGCAAAACATATACCCATGTAGCATTCCTCATCGGGACTGCGCTTTTGTAGTTTATTAAAAATATTTACAATGGAATCGCGATATACTTTATTAGAGCGAAACACCAAAAACGATTCGCGCAACTGTGGACGCGTATAGGTTTGACCCAAAACCACGCTTGCCGAAAAAACAACTAAAAATACTATATGAAGTTTCATGTTGTCGGAGATTTAAAAACTAATGTAAGCCTTTTTACAAAATACCTAATGTTAGATACGCTGCTCGTTGCTATGATATTCAATTTTACAACTCATAAAAATCTTATTTATGTGCCGTTGCATACGCACTACTTTCTATTATTTCAAATAAATCAAATACTATGGCTGTTAGTCAAAAACATTTATTGCACCGATGGCTACTTGCAATTGTATCCGCAACATCATTTTTAGTTTGCAGCGGGCAAAAAAGCAACAATTGCATAGCACTCACTGATAGTGGATGGATAGCTATTCATGCTAAAACCAACACTATTTCGCGTCCATTTTTGGTGGACAATGGTCCCGATGATTTTTCAAATGGACTTTGCAGAATAGTAAAGGATAATAAAATCGGATACATCAATAGAAAAGGGCAAGTTGTTATTTCACCAAAGTATGATTGCGCTGAAAGGTTTATGAAAGGTAAAGCTAAGGTAAGCACAGATTGCGCCACAGTTCCACAAGGCGAATATTATTACTGGGTTTATCGCTCTTATTTTATGGTAAACAAAAAAGGAGAAGTTCAAACTCAATAAGAAGTCTATTGATTCAGTTCATTAATCTTTCTAGATTCTTTTAAAAGCTTTTAAAACTGCACATATTTACCACACAATATTTCTTTCTTCAACTATGTAACTATTCCGCTTTAATGGAAAAAGTGGTGGTTAAAGTGGTTTTTAAAGTTTCCCTAATGTGACTAAATTTTAACATACAGCCATGAAAAATACCTAATGTTAGGTATGTCCCTCTCCTTTTTCTCCCCCACCTTTGCAGCATCAAAATAGATGGTTATGCATTTGGCACACAAAGCACCAGAACATTTTACGGAAAAAATACAAGCCTTCGGCAAGGCAAACCGAGCGTTGCCTAAAATTCTGCAAGGATCAAACGAAATAGATAGGGGCTTGCCCATGACCAAACCTTCACCCTGCCCGATGTGGTTTTAGAAGATAATTGATAAGAGATAAGAGACAAGAGATAATAGACGGTAGATAATAGATAGGAGACAATGAATAAGAAAGGGCTCTTTAAATAATCACTAATAAATTTTGAAATGCAACTATTACACATCGCCCTAGCCACCATTGCCGCCCTGCTTTTTGTAGCCTTTAGGTTAAAGTTGGGCAGCATGAAAGAATTAGATAGAAACGGAGAAAGAATTAATAAGAAAAAATTTAAACAACATAAACAATGAAAAAACATCACAATTCGCCTGACCGCACTCGCAATCACACTATTATTTTTTGCAACTGATGTATGCGCACAATTACCTATTTGACAAGATACGCCTATTGACGGTGGTGTTGTAAGGCTTTTAGCAGCCGCTGGCATTTATGGCGCAAAAAAAATAAGAGAAAAGCGCAAGCAAAAATAAACACGATAAAAGACCTCAATGTATTACCCGCCAAACACAAATATTTAATATGAAAAAGTCTATCTTTTACATATTGGTAGCAACTGTATTTTTCAATTTGTATGTTCAGGCCCAAGTACCATAATCCTTCAACTATCAAGCCGTAGTGCGCAATGCCACTGGGCAGATAACTACCAACAAGCCAGTAAGCCTGCGCCTCAACATCACCGATGCTGCTAATGGCGGCAACATCTTGTATCGCGAGAGCCACGCAGCCACCACCAACCAATTTGGTTTGGTAAATGTGGCAGTTGGCAATGGCACATTGCTCAACGGCAACTTTGCCATCATTGCTTGGGCTGGCGGCAGCCGCTACCTGCAAGTAGAAGTGGACCCCGCAGGCGGCAACACTTTCACCGATTTAGGAACAGCACAATTGCTTAGCGTGCCTTACGCACTTTATGCCGAAACCAGCGGCAGCGGAGGTGGCACACCAGGCGCTACAGGCGCAACGGGAGACACAGGCGCAAAAGGCGATACAGGTGTGCAAGGAGCAACGGGAGTTACAGGAGCAGGAACTGCTGGTGTAACAGGAGAGCAACAGGGCAAGCTGGCGACCGCTATTCTACATCTTCCACCACTTCACTTCCCATTTCTAATGGCTCAAATACCCTCACCGTTGGCACAGGGCTATCTTATGCTGTAGGGCAAACAGTAATTATTGCCAATAGCGCAACTAATGTAATGACGGGTACTGTAACTGCCTACAATGCTGCCATTGGTGTGATGAATGTAACCGTAACAACCATAACAGGTAGCGGCACTTTTGACGTGTGGACAGTAGCACTTAATGGCGCACCCGGTCCCGCAGGACCCCACAGGCACAGCCGGAACTAATGGTGCAACCGGAGTAATAGGTGCATCAGGGTCTTTTGGAATAACCGGAACCACCGGGCAAACCCTGCACCATAACGGCACAGCATGGGTGGCAAATAGCACGTTATATAATAATGGAATAAATGTGGGTGTAGGCGTGGACGTACCTGCTACAAGACTTCATGTAAGAGGTGCAAGTACTGCAGGCGGTACGTTGTCTTCAGCCTTCATCGTTCAAAATAGCACAGGATTTCAAAGCTCACTAAGCGTAAGGTTAAAAGATAACGAAACAAATTTAGCAGCCGATTACAATAGCATTAGCAACCCCAACAACTCAAATTTTACTTTAAGTACAAGAACATCTAGTCAGGCATCAACAGAAAAAATGCGTATTACTAACAGTGGCAATGTTGGTATTGGCACT
>CAZKHZ010000120.1:0-11414 GCA_964552715.1 uncultured Chitinophagaceae bacterium
AAATCATAGTTATGAATAGCTAAAACTGTTTCATTTGCCGCCCCTAACTAAAAAATATAGCTTGAAGCATACTTTCCTATTTCTTATTACACTGCTTTTAAATGTTTATGCTTTTGCTGCTGATGAAAAAGCCCGCGCATTGATTCATGCGCTTAGCTACATAGAGGGAGACTACGTGCACGCAGTGAAAGATGGAAAGGTTATCAATGAAGCAGAGTATGAAGAAATGCATGAATTTGCAGAAAATATTCTCACATTTTACAATGACTTTTCAGCAACACTTTCTGCATCAGACACTGCCCTTTATGGCACAAAAGTGCGTGCATTATTTGCTGATGTGCAACAAAAGAAAGATGCCAAACAAGTGGCTGCTGCTGCTGTGTTTTTGAAAAAAGAATTTATCAGAATTGGTAAGGTATCTACTTCGCCAACAGCCTATCCTGATATAACAAAAGGCGCAAAAGTATTTACCGCAGAATGTGTAAAATGTCATGGAGATAAAGGTTTTGGCGATGGCAAAGAAGGCGAAGACTTGAAACCAGCACCGCGCAATTTTCATGATGCAGAACGAATGCAAGAACTGAGTCCGTTTGCAGTGTTCAATACAGTTCGCTTGGGCATTCAAGGCACGGGGATGAAAGCCCACCCAACGCTTAGCGATAAGGAAGTATGGGACGTTGCGTTTTATGTATTGTCGCTTCGGCACAACAAAAAACCGACTGAATCAAAAGCCATTGCAAATATCTCACTGGCAGAAATCGCTTCGTTAAGTGAAGCAGAACTAGAGGCTAAATATCAACTTAGCGAAACTGACATTGCTGCCCTTAGACATCAACAACCATCACAAGCAAATAATGCATTTCTAAATATTGCTGCCAAACACTTAGACGATGCTTTGGCTGCCTACAAAAACGCAGATTATAAAACAGCGCAGGCATTGGCGGCAAGTGCCTACTTAGAAGGCGTGGAAGCAGTTGAAACTCCTTTAAAATCTGCCAATGCTGAACTTGCCGAGCGATTAGAAAAAGAAATGATGCTGGTGAGAACTTTGATAAAAAATCAGGCTGAAGAAACCAAAGTTGAAGCGGCTGTTGAAACCGCTAAAGTCTCCATTTTAGATGCCGAAAAAGAATTAGACAAAAAGGAATATTCCTTTTTAATGGCGTTTTGGATGACACTTGCCATCCTGCTTCGCGAAGGCTTAGAGGCTTTCTTAGTCATCATGGCAATTCTGGCAGTATTAAACAAAGCCGACTTGCGTCATCAAAAGAAATTTGTTCATACAGGGTGGGTGATTGCTATTCTAATCGGTTTCGGTTTATGGTTTTTAAGCGAAAAATTATTAACCATTGGTTTTGCAAATATCGAAGTGCTAGAAGGAGTGATTTCGTTAACAGCAGTTGCCATGTTGCTGTATATCGGCTTTTGGCTTCATGGCAAATCGAATGCCGAAAACTGGAAAAAGTATGTTGGAAATTTAGTGAAGTCTGCTGCCGGAAACGGTAATGCACTTGGGCTTGCAGGCATTGCTTTTTTCGTTGTGTTTCGCGAAGTTTTTGAGAGTGTGCTGTTTCTTTCGGCACTAAATATTGAGAGCAAGGGAACTCAAACAGTTGCACTGGGAGTGGGTTTTGTAGTTGCATTTTTAATTGTAGTGTTGCTTGCATTTATCACCTTGAAGTTCTCTGCAAAATTGCCTATTCAAAAACTATTCAAAATATCGTCAGTAATGATGAGTGTGTTGGCAGTTGTACTTGCAGGCAAAGGCACAAGTGCCTTTCAGGAAACAGGTTTGCTAGATGTGCATTATCTGCCTATTCCAAAATTTGAATTGCTTGGCATTTTTCCAACGGTAGAAACTATAGCTGCGCAAATTGTTACCGCCATTGTTGTGCTATTGCTTTTTAAATTATCCTCAAAAAAGTAAGCAAGATTTTACTTTGTAAAATACTCAACAGTCAGTTTCAAACCATCTTTGAAACTGAATTTAGGGTCGTAACCCAAAATTCTTTTTGCTTTAGAAATATCAGCTAATGAATGTGGAATATCTCCCTGACGAGGCTCGCGGTAAGTTGGCTGATGATTTGACTGCAACAATTCTTGAATAGAAAAGAAAAGCGTGTTTACAGAAAAACTTTCGCCAAAAGCAATATTGAAAACTTCCGCATTGGCTTCATCACTACTAAAAAATGCTTTGATGTTTGCCTGCACTGCATTTTCAACAAAAGTAAAATCGCGGGTTTGTTCACCATCACCATTTACGTAAACAGGTTTATTCTCTAAAATACCCTCTACAAAAAGCGGAATCACCGCAGCGTATTGTCCATTGGGGTCTTGGCGTGGACCAAATATGTTGAAGTAACGCAAACCCACAACCGGCATTCCGTAATTTGTGTGAAACACTTTTGCATACAATTCATTGGTGTACTTGCTCACTGCATAAGGCGAAAGCGGACTTCCAATTCGATTTTCAACTTTAGGTAAATTGGGTTCATCTCCATACACACTCGAAGATGATGCGTACACAAATTTCTTAACGCCAGCATCGCGTGCAGCAATTAAAATATTTAAAAAACCATCCACATTATTGAGATGAGTATCCTGCGGGTTTGCTACGGAGCGAGGCACAGAGCCAAGTGCAGCCTGATGGGTAACAAAATCAATGCCAACCAAAGCCTTGTCGCAAGTAGCCTTGTTGGTGATACTTCCATCAATAAACTCATAAGCCGGATTTGATAGAAACAAGTCCACGTTCTCTTTTCTACCAGTTAAAAGGTTATCGAGTACACGAACTTTTTTTGCGCCAAACTTTAATAAATACTCCACAATGTGCGAGCCGATAAAACCAGCACCACCTGTTACTAGAAAAGAATATTGGGCAAGCGGTTTGTTGTGGTATGTTGTTTGATAAAGCATAAGCGGGTGCAAATAAAATTATCTGATTGAATTTGTTCTAATTAAGGTTGTTTATTGTTTGCGCAAGCCCTGTTATTTCTTGTTTAGTGTTGAAACTGTGCAAGCAAATTCTAATTCGCTCTTTGCCCAAAGGCACGGTAGGCGGCAAAATAGCACGCACATCAAACCCTGCACATTGAATCTTTTCAGCCATGGCTTTTATTTCTCCATTTCCTTGCTTTACTAAACACTGAATGGGGCTGTTACTTTTTAGAAGTTCAAACAATTTAAAGTTTGAAAAGTATTGTTTAAAAAGCGCAACATTATCAGCCAACTGCTTGCGCTCAACTGTTGCTTTAGCAACATATTCATAAGCTACTTTAATTGCCGCTAATGAGTGCAGCGGCAATGCTGTGCTAAAAATAAACGGGCGACAATAGTTGATAAGAAAATCTTTGGTGTCTGCATTGCAAAGCACTACTGCACCATGCGCACCCAGCGCTTTGCCAAATGTGTGAATACGAATAAAAACATTCTTATGTAGTTCCTCTGCTTGAGCCTTCCCCTCCCCTCTCAATCCTAAAATACCGTTGCTATGCGCTTCATCTAATATGATAGCTACATCATACCTTTTTGCTAGCGCAACTATTTCATTCAATGCCGCCTCATCTCCATCCATAGAATACAAAGCTTCAATAGCAATAAATTTCAATCCGGAATGTTGTTGCAATTTAGCCTCCAAGTCGTGCACATCATTATGTTTGAAAGCAATTTTCTCTGCCTTACTCAATCGCATTCCATCATGCATACTTGCATGAACTAATTCATCATAAAAGATAGTAGCACCTTTGTAAGGAAGGGATGCTAACACCCCCAAATTTGCATCGTAACCCGAATTAAAAAGCAAAGCGCAATCTGCATCATGGAATGCGGCAAGTTGTTTCTCTATTTCAACTACAAAATCGTTATTGCCAGAGAGTAATCGTGAACCCGTTGAGCCGTTTCTAATTTCAGATTTTTGATTTCTAATTTCTAAATCAATCTTTGCAGATAACTCACTGTTTCTTGCAAAACCTAAATAATCGTTGGAATAAAAATCTATTAAACCATGCTTAACCCTCAAGGCGCGAAAGTTATCGGCTTGTTTTCTCTCATTTATTTTTTGAAGAATATATTGATTAACAGAATTGCTCATGACTAAAAACTTAGCTTATCCTCTATTTAGTTAGTGAATGAAAAAAATTAACTTTACATCAAATATTTCAAAATGAACTTTACTCAACATATTGATGCAGATCAACTATCGTCAGAATTTTTAGATTATGTAAAGGCATTGTTTAAAGGAAAAAAAATAAAACTAACAATTGAAACTGACCCCGATGATACATCTTATCTGATGGCTAGTGAAGCTAATCACAATCGTCTTCTGAAATCAATGAAAAATATCAAAAAGCGCGAGAAACTTGTTCGAGTTGATAATTTGAATCTGAAAAAAATAGCTTAATGAGAGATGTACTTTTTGAATCTACTGCATTTGAGGATTTAGCGTACTGGGCAAAGAACGATTTGAAGTTATTAAAGAAAATCATTGAATTAATTGCCGATATTCAGAAAACGCCCTTCGCGGGAATTGGCAAACCAGAAGCACTGAAGTTCTCATACAAAGGGTTTTGGAGCAGAAGAATAAACGATGAACATAGGCTGATATACACAATTAACGACAGCGAAATTGTTATTGCTTCTTGCCGCTATCATTATCAGTAAATTCTATTACACAAGCTCTTCCTGCTCTACTTTAAATGAGGCTCTTGGCTTCAATCCCAACTTTTTAAACATTGCTTTATCCTCACCAAAATCAGGGTTAGGTGTGGTCAATAATTTTTCGCCAGTAAAGACAGAATTGGCACCAGCCATAAAGCACAAAGCTTGCTGCTCCACATTCATTTCATTTCTGCCAGCACTAAGACGCACCATTGCCTTAGGCATCAAAATTCGTGCAGTGGCAATCATGCGCACCATTTCCCAAATATCTACTTTCTGATTTCCTTCAAGTGGCGTTCCTTCCACTGCTACCAAGGCATTCACCGGAACACTTTCAGGATGTTTTTCGCGGGTAGCAAGTGTATGCAACAACTTAATTCTGTCTTCGTCTGCTTCGCCTAAGCCAATAATACCACCACAACAAACACTGATACCAGCCTTTTCTACATTATCCAATGTTTGCAGACGGTCTTTATAAGTGCGCGTGGTTATTACTTTGTCGTAATGTTCTTCGCCAGTATCTAGGTTGTGATTGTAAGCGTATAATCCAGCTTCTTTCAAACGCTGCGCTTGGTGCTCGTTCAACATGCCAAGTGTGCAACAAACCTCTAAGCCAAGGGCATTTACACCTTTCACCATGTCAATTACTTTGTCGAAATCAGAATTGTCTTTCACATCGCGCCAAGCTGCACCCATGCAAAAGCGTGTGCTACCGCTTTCTTTTGCTATCAAAGCTTTATCCACTACCTCTTCATATTTCATCAACTTGTGTGCTTCAATGCCAGTATTGTAACGCGCAGCTTGCGGACAGTAAGCGCAGTCCTCAGAGCAGCCTCCCGTTTTTACTGAAAGCAATGTGCAAACTTGCACCTCGCCCGTTGCTTGATATTCGTGATGCACAGTTGCTGCGCGAAACATTAATTCCATCACAGGGCTGTGGTATATTTCACTTATTTCTTCTATTGTCCAATTGTTCTTTATCATAAGTTAAAATTGTAGCTGCTTATTGTTTGTGAGTAAAAATAATAGGTGCAATAATATGATGTCCGAGTGATGAGAAGTGAATTTCATCAGAAAATAAATACAAATCTTTAGCAGGAATACTTTTTGCGGATGATTGAATTTCTGAAGTAAGGCTAATGAATTTCATTTCAGAGATGGTTTCCTCTGCATTATCTTTTTCTAAAACTGAGCGATACGGAAAAGATAAAACTTGTATTTCAATATCTTTCTCTAAACATGTTTTGAGAATAAAATTCTTGGTTTCAAGCGCAGCATCCAGCAAGTGGCTACCTGGCTTATAAAACTGTTCATCATACCTGAAGTAATGATCGGAATTTTGAGTGGCATACAACTTCACCAAACGATAAGTAGCATAATGCTTTTGTAAAAAAAAACTTACTAAGCTGATGAAACCTTTGTTACCAACCGCAGGCAAATCGTTAGCTTTTGCTTTTCCATATAAATCATTCAAACACCAAGCAATTGTAATTTTTGAAATGTTGAGTGGATTGCTTGAATCAGCGAGCAAAGACTCAACAACATTCCTGTAATCATAAACACTCCAACCTATCATAGAACAGTTAAGCACATTCATAGAATCAAGCGACTCTGCAATTAATGAAACATAAGTAGAAGAATCATCTACCCCAACACCTTGTGTTACGCTATCGCCAATAAACAACCATGTCTTTTTCTTCTTGTCGAAAGGTTTACCTGTACTGCGAAAACCAAACTTATCAGTAGTGAAATTTTTGCCCCAAACAACTGCACTTGCATTGGGCTTTAATCCATCACTGTCAAAATATTTATTGCGTTGAATAATGGAGCTGTCAAAAGCTCGGTTGTATTTGTTGTTGAGAATATTTCTGCTTACGAGTTCAATTGCAAGCAATACAACAAATACAATCAAAGATGTTACAAGAAGAAATTTACGATTTGTGTTCACCAAACAAATTAACTCAATGCTTGCTTCAAATCTTCTAGCAAATCTTCAATGTCTTCAACACCTACACTAAGGCGTAAAAGATTATCTACTACACCTACTTTTTCACGCTCGGTTTTGGGTACCGAGGCATGTGTCATTGTTGCCGGATGATTCACTAAACTTTCAACGCCACCCAATGATTCAGCAAGTGTAAAAACTTTAAAAGAGGAAGCTATTCGGAAAGTTTCTTCCACAGATTTATCTTTAAAAACTATAGAAATCATGCCACCATAACCACGCATTTGTTTTTTTGCAATGGCATGATTGGGATGAGTTTCAAAGCCGGGCCAATACACCTTTTCGATACGTGGATGTGATTGCAGATAGTAAGCAATCTTTTCTCCATTTGAACAATGTCGTTCCATTCTTAAGTGCAAAGTTTTGATACCGCGCAACACCAAAAAAGAATCCATTGGTCCAGGCACAGCACCACATGAATTATGAATAAAGGCTAACTTTTGATATAGCGCATCGTCATTCACAATCAAAGTGCCCATAATTACATCGCTATGTCCGCCCAAATATTTTGTTGCGGAGTGCATCACAATATCAGCCCCCAAATCCAGCGGATTTTGCAAATAAGGAGACGCAAAAGTATTGTCCACAGCAAGCATCAAATTATTTGACTTGGCAATTTTTGCACAGGCTTCAATGTCCACAATTTGCATGGTTGGGTTGGTAGGTGTTTCTACCCAAAGCAGTTTTGTTTTTTCATTGATAAGCGGCTTAATATTTTCAACATCACTCAAATTAATGTAATGAAACTTAATGCCGAAATGCGCAAAAACCATTTCAAACATGCGGTAGCTGCCGCCATACAAATCATCACCTGTTATCACCTCATCTCCCGGACGCAGCATTTTTATTACAGCATCTGTTGCACCCATGCCACTACTGAAACACAAGCAATGCTTTCCATTTTCTAATGCCGCAATATTTTTCTCTAATGCCAAACGCGTAGGATTCTTGCCGCGCGCATAAGCAAATCCCTTATGGTTCCCCGGGCTTTCTTGAGCGTAAGTAGATGTTTGATAAATCGGAGTCATGATGGCTCCAGTTGTTGGGTCAGGATGCTGACCAGCATGAATTACTTTAGTTCCGAACTTCATTATTTACTTTTCTAAGAGTTTTGTTTCTAATTCTACAGATATATGAAAGTTTGTTTGCCTGATTTTTTCAATTATTTCTTGTGCAGACTCAAACAATCCTTTGTGTTTCCCATTTATCAGCACACCGATTGTACCAGTAATTTTCAAACCTAAACTATAAGCTAATTTTCGAGCCTTCAAATCATCTAAAATTAATAGCGAATCAAGGTATTCAAATGCCAATGCAATTGAACTTGCCTCACCTTGATCAACTGAACTCTCTAAGATTTCAATAATAGTTTGATTGGACGCATCCCTAATTTTTATCCATTCCGGCAAATCCATTCCAAACTCTTCCGCCACTTTTGAGGTAATTAAAACTTCACCAAAAAGAGCATGTAGAATTTCTAATTCACCAATCTTTTCGAGCAGAATTAAACAGCTTGTATCAGATATTATAGTTCTTGGCATTCTCAATATCACTATCTAATTCATCAACAGATTGATTTAAAACCGACACACCGTAATTACCAAGTAATTCCATAAATGTTCGCTTAGAATATCCCGCAAGTTCGGATGCTTGTCCAAGTGAAAGTTTTCCTATTTTATAGAGTTGTGCTGCAAAAGCAGTAGCCGCTTCCTTATCTGTAATATCAACTGTTTCTGGCAGTTGAAATATCAATGTTTTCATTTTGTGAATATACAATGAAATTACAAATGCAAGAATCCGTATCCATTCCTCTATCTCAACAACATAATCGAGCCTTTCTTTTTCTCATTTCTGCCATTGGCATAAAGCAGCTTGATGGTGTAAGTATAAACTCCTGGCAGGCATAGTTTACCATTGTAGTAACCATCCCACGCTTGATTAGTATCAAAGGATTGAAAAACCTCTTCACCCCAACGATTGAAAATACTCATGTCAAAACGAACAACTCCCTTTGCAATCACTTGGAAAAATTCATTGCTACCATCCCCATTTGGACTAAATAGATTTGGAATAAATATTGAACTTCTTTCAATCACATTAATGTATTGGGAACGGGTAATTGTATCTACACAACCAAATTGAGATGCAGCAATCAGTTGAACTGTATAAACTCCCGTAACCAGATAAATATGTGAAGGGTTCTCAACAGTAGAGCTATTGTTATCGCCAAAGTTCCAAACAAATGTAGTAGCATCACTTGATTCATTTGTAAATGCAACAGGCTCTTCGCCTTGCACCGCAACCAATGGAAGCGCAGAGAAATTAGCACTTGGGAATGGTTGAATAGTAACCTGCTGGGTTGTAGTAGTGCTGCAACTGCCTAAAGTTGCTACCAAAGTTACAGTGTAAGTTCCATCACTCTGGTACGTAAAATTAGGCACTACATCTGTTGATGTTGCGCCATTACCAAAATTCCATTGATAGGTATTGCTAACGGGTGTAGAGTTATTGGAGATTACAATTGGAGCGGATTCGCAATTGCCAGTTACAGTAAATGATGCAATAGGATTTTCATTCACAGTAACAGTAACACTGCTGCTTGCGCTGCAATTGTTTGCATCAGTAACTACTACAGTGTAAGTATTTGTTGAAGTAGGATTTGCAGATGTGCTTGCTGTATTTGTAGCACTCAAATCAGTTGCGGGACTCCAAGCATAACCCACACCACCGCTTGCTGCAAGCAATGTACTTTCACCTGCACAAATACTCACATCACTCCCTGCGCTTGCATTGGGCAAAGCATTTACGGTAGCAATTAAAGTATCGCGCCCTGTGCAATTATTTGCAGTAAAAGCTAAAGCCAAAGCGTGTGTACCAACTCCTGCAAGCGTAGGACTAAAAGTGCCACTTGCATTTGTAATTCCCGTTCCAATCCATGTTGCTCCGGCAGGCGAAAATCCTGTGAGCGTAATATCTGCTGCATCTACACACACTGCAAAATCATTGCCTGCACTTACTGTTGGAGAAGGATTAATTGTAACACTCTCTGCATTGCTTGCTACACCTGTGCAGCCAAAGTTTGATGGTATTACAGTAATACTGTTGCCAGGTTGTAATGATGCAGTGATAAAAATGTTTGAAGACGTATTTTGAACCGAAGCATTACTATTCTGAAAATCGTAAGATGAATAACCCGAAGGTGAAGCAGTGAAAGTAACCACCTCACCTGCACAAACATCATTGTCATCTACTGCCAGTGTTACAGATGGAATAGGAATCACAGCAGTTGTGATATTGTTGCTTTGCGCACCCAAACAACTCTGATTAGTTGGAATAACATATACCTGTGCGCCATTTGGCAGAAGTATTGATGAAATAGTATTGCCTGCACTGCTTTGCGCAGAAATACCATTTATAAAAAACTCATAGTTTGTATAACCCGAAGGTGAAGCCGTGAATGTGATATTATCACCTGCACAAATTGAATCATTTGCATCGCTGCTGGCGAGTGTTGCTGCTGGCGCGGGTATTACAGTAGTAACTATAGCACTGCTTGGCGCACTCGCACAACCCGCATTTGTAGCACTAACCGAGATGCTGTTTGGTGAAGCCAATGTTGTAATTGTGTATGTGTTGCTTGCCGATGTTTGAACTACATTTCCATTATCGGAAAATACATATTGTGTGTATCCAGCAGGAGCTGCTGTAAAGGTGATACTCTGGCTTGCGCAAATTGTATTATCGGCATCCGAACTTGTAAGCGTAACAGTTGGAATAGGATTCACTGTCATTATAACTGGTGTTGAAATATTTGTAAAACAACTACCATCAAATGCAATCACATATACTGTGTCATTATTGGTAAGTGTATTGGAGCTAAATATTGTTGAAGGAGAATTTTGCACTTCTGTGCCATTCAAAAAGAAACGATAATTGACATAAGTATTTGGTGAAGCCGTGAAGGTTACATTGGTTCCTGCACACACGTTTGAACTGCTTGCCGCAAGATTTATATTCAAACTACTTACTTGCACATTCACCACTAACGAATCATAAACTCTGCCGCAGCAAGCTGTTGTTACCCAAACTTTCACTACATGATTACCAGGAGTTAAAAATACCGTTCCTGCTTTGCTAAGGCTTACGCCCGATGCCAATTGAGGTAAAGTGTTTGCCCCAAAATCCCATTCATACAAAGAGCCAACTAAAGAAGTTGAAAATGAATCGGGGCAGCCTGTGAAGTGATTAGGATTTTGAGCCGATAGAGAAGGCAGCGTTAACGTGTTATTGAAAATATCTACAAACTCTATGAAATCAGTTCCTGCAAATTGAATTGTTTTTCTGCCTAGCGCGGTGTAAACAACTTGATGCGGTCCACCACCTGTAGCGGTTGCAGGAACAGCATTTGCGCCAAAAGTCCAATTGCCCGGAGCGGGTGAAGAGAAAGTTACTTCTGCATTAATGCAACCGCGATTTGTAACATTAATAACAGGAGGATTTCCCGGTACAGATACTATGTTTTGTTGCGTAACGTTGGTGCCGCCATTTTCACTTAAAGGAATACTTAAACCTGTTGCACCTACACCGCCTATACCTCCTGCACCACCTGTTCCTCCATTACCACCGCGTGCACCCACGCTAGTTGCACATCCAAATCCTGTTCCGCCATTACCACCTGTGCCACCACCACCACCTTCGCCACCTGCGCCTCCTGCGCCTCCTGCACCACCTGCACCCGGGTTCAATGCGCAAT
>CAZKHZ010000121.1:0-4511 GCA_964552715.1 uncultured Chitinophagaceae bacterium
GAAATGCTCCCGTACGGACGTATAGTCCTATTTCCGAAATTGGAAATGCTCCCGTACGGACGTATTGTCCTATTTCCAAAATTGGAAATCATGTCTTACTCATCCAATATCCACTTTTTTCTTCTTAACTGAGTATCTTGAAGGACTATCTACCTCAATCACTACTGGGGAATAACAAACGGCATGCTGATATGGTACTGGTAAATTCACCAACCGCCAACCCGCAGGGGTGCAATGTTTATAGCAAGCCACAAACACCCATACTATACGACCCCCATCGGGGTCGAACCACTTTGGCATATTGTATCTATAAACATTTAATCCCTTTGGGATTATTGGTGAATGCTTCGGTTGATGCCGCGTCTGCTAAATGCAATCACAAAAAAAGCAGCGTTGCTTTCGCAATGCTGCTTTTGCTCATTCAGTTTATCGGTGAATTACTCCACAATAAAAGTCAATCCACTGCCGAAAGATTCAATCTTCAATGTTTTGCCTTTATCCAATTCGCCTGCAAGTATTTTTTTGCTCAACACATTCACCACTTCTTTTTGTATAAAACGTTTCAAAGGTCGCGCTCCGTATTGCGCATCAAAACCTTCTTCGCCCAAATAGTCCAAGGCATCGTTTGAAATTTCGAGCGCGATTTCTTTTTGTGTAAGCAACTGGCGCAGGTGCGCTAATTGCAACTCCACAATCTGCCTGATTTGTTTGCGCATCAACGGACGGAACATCACAATCTCATCAATACGATTGAGGAACTCGGGGCGCACCGTTTGTTTCAGTCGCTCCATCACTTCCGCTTTTGTTCTATCAACTATTGCATAGATGTTGCTATCGTCTTTCAGGTTTTCAAAGTTGCTTTGTATGATGTCGCTGCCTGTGTTGGAGGTCATGATAATGATAGTGTTTTTAAAGTTCACCGTGCGACCTTTGTTATCGGTCAATCGCCCGTCATCCAACACTTGCAATAAAATATTGAACACATCCGGATGCGCCTTTTCAATCTCATCAAACAGTATCACACTATAAGGCTTTCTGCGCACGGCTTCGGTTAGCTGCCCGCCTTCTTCATAGCCCACATATCCTGGAGGCGAGCCCACCAAACGGCTCACGCTATGCTTCTCCTGATACTCACTCATGTCAATGCGCACCATTGCCGTATCGTCATTAAACAACACTTCGCTCAGCGCCTTACTCAACTCTGTTTTACCCACACCAGTGGTGCCAAGAAATAGAAACGAACCAATTGGTTTGTGCTCGTCTTGCAAACCCGCGCGGCTTCTGCGAATGGCATCACTCACGGCTTCGATGGCTTCATCTTGTCCCTTCACCCGCTCGCGCAATTTATCTTCCAGATGGAGTAGTTTGTCTTTCTCCCCTTCCAACATACGCGTCACAGGGATGCCCGTCCACTTGCTGACGATAGCCGCAATATCTTCGGCATCTACTTCCTCCTTCAGCATTCTGTTATCGGGCGAAATGGCTGCTAATTGTTGCTCAAATCCTTTGATAGTAGCTTCGGTTTCTTTCACCTTGCCATAGCGAATTTCAGCCACCTTGCCGTAGTTGCCTTCGCGCTCGGCTTGCTCTGCTTCTAGTTTGTAGTTTTCAATTTTGCGCTTCTCATCCTGTATCTTTTCAACTATTTCTTTTTCGCCCTGCCACTTCGCTTTCAACTCATTGCGCTGCTCTTGTAGATTCGCCAATTCATTCTTCAACTCATTTAATTTCTTCTCATCATTCTCACGCTTTATGGCTTCAATTTCAATTTCAAGTTGCATGATTCTGCGCTCAATTTCATCCAATGCTTCGGGCACCGAATCCATTTCCAAACGCAGCTTTGCAGCGGCTTCATCAATTAGGTCAATAGCTTTGTCGGGCAAAAATCTATCGCTGATATATCTGCTTGAAAGCGATACGGACGCAATAATGGCATCGTCTTTTATTTTTACTTTATGATGCGTTTCATAACGTTCTTTTAAACCGCGCAAAATTGAAATGGCATCTTCAATAGAAGGCTCATCAACCATCACTTTTTGAAAGCGTCTTTCTAATGCTTTGTCTTTTTCAAAATACTTTTGGTATTCATTTAAAGTAGTTGCTCCCACTGCGCGCAATTCCCCACGCGCCAACTCGGGCTTGATGATATTGGCTGCATCCATTGCGCCTTCTGTAGCACCAGCCCCAACAAGCGTGTGTATTTCATCAATAAAAAGAATAATGCGCCCTGCGCTTTCCTTCACTTCTTTCACCACGGCTTTCAATCTTTCTTCAAAATCACCGCGATATTTTGCACCCGCCATCAACGCACCTAAATCGAGTGCGTAAATTGTTTTGTTCTTTAAATTTTCGGGCACGTCACCTTTCACTATTCTATGTGCAATACCTTCTGCAATGGCAGTTTTGCCAACACCCGGCTCGCCTACCAGCAATGGATTGTTTTTTGTTTTGCGCGAAAGGATGTGCATCACCCTGCGTATTTCCTCATCGCGTCCAATCACTGGGTCAAGCTTGCCGGTGCGTGCGCGCTCATTCAAATTCACTGCATATTTTTCGAGTGAATTGTATTTGGCATCACTATCCTGCGAAGTAACTTTTGAACCTTTGCGCAACTCTTCAATTGCCTTGCGCAGTTTCTTGTCCTCCAAGCCAACCGACTTTAAAACATTGTTGGCTTCATCTTTTGTTGTAAGCATGGCAAGCAGCAAATGTTCGAGCGCGACATAACTATCGCCCATGTCCTTCATCACTTTATTTGCCTGCAATATCATTTGGCTAAAGCTTTGCGATGGCGCAATATTTTGATTGCCGCCACTTACTTTTGGCATGGCATTTAGTTTCTCTTCCACCTTGCCGAGCAAGATGTTTTTGTTCACTCCGGCTTTTTCTAAAATATAGGGAAGTGCATCTTCATCGGCATCCAACATCCCTTTCAAAAAGTGTAGTGTATCTAATTGCGGGTGCGCATTATCAAACGCAATTTGTTGTGCATTGGTTAAGGCTTCGAGTGCTTTTACGGTAAAATTGTTAGCGTTCATTGTTTCAGGTTTTTATTGAATTTGATTGGCATCAATCAAGATACGCTCCAAAACAACAAAAGCGGTAGAAACGTCAGTATGATTCAAATCATTTGGAAATATTGGCGTGGCTTTTGTAAGCGTTTTGTCATTTTTTCAGGTGTATTAGGAAATTAAGAAGGGAATGCTATATTTTTATGAGCAAGTATTTAGTAGTAAGTGCGAAGTATTTAGACAATACAATTACCTTCTCGTAATACTACATACTGATGTTTGTTCATCTAAAAATTGTTTGTTATGAAAACTGTTTACACATTTTGCACTTTTAGTTTGGTAGTGTTGTTAATGATAGGTTGCGCGAAGGAAGAGCAACAGCAACCATCTACCACAGGAACTACTTATACGAGTGGTAATAATCAAAACAATAATTCAGGAAACAATAACAATTCATCGGGTAAGCCGATTAATAATAACTCTACATTGCCCGTGAATCATCCAGTTGGTTCAGCCGCAGCCTGCGGTGGATGCCACAAGGGCTTTCTTAAAGTTCCTGATTGGGTAAAAGATGGCATTGCTAAAGAAGAGGCTGATATGTTGAAGTTGGAAACAAATTCCCTACAAGAACAAAAGCCTGAATAGGCTTTAAATGCCACATTAACTTTCTACAAGTTCTTCAATTGTGCTACCACCCATTTTTTCTTGCTGAACATATTTACTTTTATTTTCAGGAAAAGGTTGGGTAAAAAACGTTTCAATAAATTCACCCACACAGCCTGAAAAGGATGGAAGATGTAGAACTTACCTGCACCCGATTGTTCAAGAATTTTATTGGCAACAATTTCAGGACCTATAGCAATTGAATCTGCTTTTTTCTTGCCAATTGCTGTAGCATGTTCAGGTCCGCGATTGTGCTGCATAATGTTGCTTTTGAAAAAAGTAGGCAACACCACACTTACATGAACACCAAAGGGAGCCAACTCTACATAAATAGATTCGGCATGAGAAATAACCGCAGCTTTGGTAACATTATACATACTCATATTAGGCATGTTGGCAATGCCAGCCATGCTTGCCACATTAATGATGGTTCCGCCTCTTTGCTTCTTCATGGAAGGAACAAAAAGATGTGAGCCATAAATAACACTCATTTGATTGATGCCTGTTATCCAATCCCAGTTATCTAAACTGTATTCCTCAAACAAACCGCCATCGCCCACTGCTGCATTGTTTATCAGCAAATCAATTCCTCCATTATTGGCAAGAAAATCTGTTGCAGCAGTTTCATATTGCGCGCGCTTCGACACATCAAAAACATAATTGAAGGCTTTTCCTCCTGCAGCTTCAATTTCCTTTTTTGTTGCTTCTAATGGCGTAGGATTGATGTCTGTTATGCCTATCGTCCAGCCTTCTTTAGCTAAAAGAAGAGCTATTGCTTTTCCTAAGCCCGAGCCTGCACCAGTAATAAATGCACGTTTTGAAGGATACTTTTTTGAC
>CAZKHZ010000121.1:4521-11370 GCA_964552715.1 uncultured Chitinophagaceae bacterium
AGTTGATACATTGGTAAATTTTGATTGGATGAATTAATTTTAGAAGACAGTAGAAATTGCCTTACTTTTTCTTTTTAAAACAAGCAGTTAGCTCGGCAGGTTCTTGCGGTAGAAATTTCTTCTTTACAGTTTGCATTGCCGCTTGCACATCGCTGCAAGGGTTGCCTGACTTAAAATAGTGCTTTACAAACGCGCGATTCCACAAAGCAAAAGCATCGTTAGGATAAAGGCGCAGGTAATTATCCCAGGCTTCAAGACAACTGTTTAAATAATTTTTATCGTTGTTGGCAATGGTGAAATAGACCAGACCCAATTCCCACAAGGCATTTCTATCGGTGCTGTTTGCTTTCAGTTTGTCATCAACAGATTTAAACTTCAACAAAGCATCAGCAAATGAATGATTGGAAAGATAAGCCATAGAGAGCAACTCGCCCGTAGGTTGTGGTTTTTCACCCTTGCCAAAGACGGTTGATGCAGATAAAACTACAAATAGCAAAATCGTTAAACGCATATAAAATATTGAATGCCAATGTTAAGATTTATGATTGAGAAACTGAATTAATCCTTTCATTCAACAAATTGCTACCCATAAAAAAAGCCGCACAGAAAACTCTGCGCGGCTTTGAAACCGAAGACGAAGAAAAATTTACTCGGCAATCATTTTGCCTTTGCCGATTACAACATTGTTTTGTTTCAATTGATAAACGTACAAGCCAGCAGCCATACTATTACGATCCACATGCAACAAGTTGCTTTCCGATATTTGTTGTTGAACTAATCTGCCTGCCATGTCGCGAACTTCTAAGTAGATAGGGGCATCTGTTGCGCCTGCAATGCTGATGTTTGTAAAATCACGCATTGGGTTTGGTGCCAATGTGATGCTTACATTTCCTTTATTCAAAACATCAACACTAAGCGAAATATCAATAGTATTCAATGTTGTATTGGTTACAATAGGCTCATTGAAATCGAAGTAAATAGAAGCAGTGTTTTTGATTTGAGTGCCCTGTGCAAGGTTTGACAAGGCTTTAATTTTGTAGCTTACAAAACCATGACTTTCAGCCTCGTTAGCATTGCTATCCGGCAACATGATATTGCTGAATAAGAAACCAACAAATTCACCTTCTCTTTGAATATTCAAGCTGTGACTTGCATCTTTAAATTCAAAGGTGCTCCAATCTAATTTATTGCTCAAAGTATCCAAAATCACAACGTTTACAGCAGGAGCAGTTCCTGTGTTTTGGAAGCGAATGGTGTAAACCAAATCTTGACCATTGTTTGGAATATTACCTTCAGGTGAAACGTGTTTATCGTTAGGATCATAAGAGCCTACAACTGTTTGATGTGTAGTATCAATGTTGTTGGTCAAGTTAGCCTCTGTGCAAGCTCCATTAGTAGTAAATTCAGCAAAACTGAACGCCTGATTTCCTAAAACTGTGTTTACAGGAACATCCAATCTTACAGTGTAAGACTTATGTGTACCAGGTGCAAGATTGGTAACATTCCAGGTAACAAAAGCAGAAGCATCATCAAAACTTGCTTGCGTTGGTGCAGCAGACTTAAAGGTTAAGCCCGGTTCAAAATTAAAGGTAAGCAAACCGCCTGTGGTTACTCCATTCAGGTTGTAAACCTTGATGGTGTAGATAGCCGTAAATCCTGGCGTTACAGTACTTAATGGCGTTACATCCACTGCTACATCGCATTGGCTTGTAGGTACTACTACACCAAAGTTTTTACCGCAATAAACTTGTCCGGTTGTGGTTGCCGCCACTGAATATGAAGCAGGAGAAGAAGTATAACCTGTATAAGGTGATGCAGGAGTATAAGTAACGGTATAAGTTCCTGTTGGTTTATTGAAAACATAGTACCCGCTATTGTTGGTGTAAACTGTGTTCGTTCCAATTTTTATTGGCTGACCTGCAATGCCCGGCTCGCCAGCATCTTTTGCATTGTTATTGTTTACATCAACAAACACATAACCGCAGATTTGCACATTGTTGTTTTTAAAACCAAAGTTTAAACCGCAAAGGTTTTGATTAGGCGCAACTGTAACTGTGTAGCATACGCCTTGGTTTGGTGTAGAATTAGAATTGATTGGCACTGTTGGTACCCAACCCTGAGAAATTCCGGAGTTGTTCATGTAAACACAAACTTGATAGGTACCTGCTGGAACATTTTTATCCCATGCTCCAGTAATTGAATCGCTAAACAAAGTAAATTGCTGACCGTTTCCAGAAATAGAGATATACGCAGACAATCCATGCTCAGTGGAGTCCTTAACGCCATTTCCATTTGCATCATTAAATACTTCGCCACATAAATTACTATTCGTAGGTGCAGAAACAACTTTTGTAAATATTGCAACACAACCTGCACTATCTGTAACTGTTACAACATAAGTGCCTGGGGAAGTAACTGTAATACTTTTTGATGTTTTAACTGGAGTAGTGTTCCATGCGTATGTAAATGGTGCAGTTCCGCCTGTGTGTATAGCCTCTAAGGTAATTACTCCATTTGGGTTAGTGCCTTGAACGACAGTAACTGTCAAATTGCAACCTGTATTGTTGCCAACAGTAATTGTTTTACATACAGAATCTTTGCATGATGGATTGTTTGGTTGCCATATTTTATGACAAACAGTATAGGTGCCACCTTGTTGGTAAAAATGATCGGGACTAACAGCAGTGCTAGAAGCAGATCCATCGCCAAAAGTCCATAGATGGGCTAAATTTAATATACCTGTATTGGTAGGTTGAAAGAAAACAACATTGCCACTATCAGCCCAAGCGAAATTTGCATTCAAATTACAAGGTGGTGTGCTTGATAACACTGTGCAAAAAGTATCGGTACAATTGCTTCCTACTGCTGAAACTATATGACAAATCTGCAAGCCATTAATAGGCACATTGAATTTATGTTTAGGGTCGGCAGAAGTAGAAAAAGGAGTGCCGTTTACAGTCCAAATATGTGTGTAGCCACTTAGTGTAGATTGTGCAGGGCTAAACCTTACAGTATCGTTGGAGAGAATCTGATAAGCGAACTCAGCATTGGCTTTGCATATAACTATGTTTTTACAAATAGAATCTTTGCAAGCTGGATTCAGGTTTTGCACTTCTACCTTTAAACAAAGTTGAGAGATTCCATTAGCAACAGTGTTGGGTATGGTGAGTGTTTGTGTGGTAGTATTACCAACCGATTGACCAATGGTGATACCTCCCAAAGTCCAAGTGTGAATGTTAGTAGCGGTATTTCCACCAGTAGTCGATGAAGTAACTACAATAGTATTTTTGTTTGGTTGAGAAAATGAGAAGTTCGCCTGCACATTGCAAGTAGTGTTAGCGCCAAAATTGATTTGCTTGCAGAAAGTATCTGTGCAGTTAGTACCATCAATTTTTGCAACCAAACAAACTGTTCTTAATCCTGTATTTAAGTAATTGCTGACGTTAGCAGTAACTGTGCAGCCAGCTCCATTGCAGGTAGCAATTTGCGTTCCATCAATATACCATTTGTTTATGATTACTGAATTAGGAGCAAAGGAGCTGTCATTTGCCTGAAAACCAATAGTTGAAGCATTTAGTGTATGAAAGTAAAAAGCTGTTAATGAACAAGGCGTAGAAGCACCTACTGTAACTTGTTTACATTCTGTTTTGTAGCAGCCAAGATTATCTCTAATTTTTAAACATACCGTATAGGTGCCAGGTGCAGTATAGTTATGTGTTGGACTTAGTAATGTCGAGGTATCGCCATCGCCAAAATTCCACTCATACTTTAAAGGAGGGCTGTTACTTGAGTAATTAGAATTAAAACTAGCAGATAGACCTGCTGCTGTAAAAGTCCAATTGCCCGAAATAAAGCCGGGACAATTAAAAACCACTTGCTTGCAAGTTGAATCAAAACAAAGTGCTTGAGTAATAGTATCTTTTGTCTCAATTCTTAAACATACGTTGTAGGTGCCAGGCGCAGTGTAATTCTTTGTTGGATTCTTGAGCTGACTTGCGCTTCCATCCCCAAAACTCCACGACCAACTTAAAATTTTGTAATTAGAAGCTACAAACGAGGAATCATAAAAAGTAAAAACTCCATTGGGATTTACACCCCATTGAAAGTTAGCATCACACGCAACTTGTGCTTTTGATGTTGTTGCCGATAATGCAATAAAGCAAATGGCAAACAGAAATTGGTTGAACTTTTTCATATCAAATTTTTTTTGATGAATAATTATTTGCAAGGCAGATGCTTTTGCTGATGTGAATGTACGGAGCACTATTGGAAAAGATGGATATGATTGCTTTTAATCTTACCTATCCAAATTCTAATTCACTGATTACTAAGTGCTCGCTTTAACTGAAAGCCACTGCCTGTAATTCAGCAACTCACTCTCTTCACCTTCCGATGCTTTTGCTGGCACTATGAAAGCTTTAACTGATTTAGCCAATGCCTTGTTTGCCCTCCAATCCTTATCCATCATTTTTTCAAGAATATTTAGGAAGGTTTTATCACGATTGTTTTCCTGTTTTTTTAATACAGATGCAAATTGCTTTCTTACCTGTCCAAGCCTATTTTTAAATACACTTAAATCACCACTTTCATATTGCATTATCATTTCTGCAACTGCAACTTTCAGCTTAAATGTCTCAGATGCATTGCGATAACTATCATTCAAATACAACCTAACTAACTGCCGAATTGCATCATTAAACTTCTTTCGTTCAAACAGTAATGTTGACTTATTCAAAAGAATAAACTGTTCATAGTAGCTATTCTTCAACTGCTTCATCACTTTATCTAAATCATCTAATGCGCGAATTGCTTTGTCAATATCTGTGCGCGCATAATTGATATAAAGAGAATTATAGAAGTAGAAAACGTACTTATCAAAATGCAGTTTGTTAAATGACTTTATTTCTTCTCCCAACTGCTCGGCATAAGCAAGCGACTCTGTATATTTTTCATTTCTAAAAAGTGCATTGATTAGATAAACCAGCATCTGCAATTTGGTATCATGATTGCTTTTATCAAACCAATTCTCATTCTGAAAAGCATCTATCGTTTTTCGCATAAACTTTTCCAATTGCTGATAGTTATGCGTTTGCAATAACTGCTGACTCACCGCTCTATACAATCGCGTTTGAAAGGTTTTACTCTTTCGCAAAGAATGATCACCACTGAATTGCTTGATGGAAGTCTCCAACATATCCATTAAAGCAGATGGTTTTCGTTCAAAGGTTTGCGCAGTTTTTAAGCGGTAAAGCACTGCTGCCAATGTTTGATCCATTGCCCGCAAACGATTTAACTTGTCTGCATTCAACTTGCGCTTCTCAATATATTCTTCAGGGTTAATTTCAGCAAAGTCATTAGAGAGACGGATGTAATTGGCATATAAAATATCCAGCAATTCAAAGTTCTCTGCGGCAAGGGCTTTCTTTTCTGCCCGTTTTAAAAAATACATAGAAAGCTTAAGATTATTGCGCGTTTGAAAAATATTGAACAACATCAATTGACGATACAAGTAATTGACATCTGTTTTATCAGTGTGTAGCAGAGCAAGCGCATCACACACATCTTCCTGCAAGCGATTTTTGAGTCGGTAGTAAGCATTCTTATCACTCTTGCCATATAGTTTTTTTGCGGCTGCGTCATCATCAAAATCCACTCCGCTTTTACGCATCATATCAAAGAGTTTTTCATCCTTACGCTCATTTGGTGTGGCGATGCGTGTAAGATAAATTTTGAAGTATCTTGTCTCTTCTTTAGTAAGCAATCCAATAACTTGCAGCAATATTTCCATAATTCAAATGTATGTTGAATAAGTAAGATTTTTTAAAATGATAATTGCCAGCCACGCAACCCTTGCTTATCTTTACACTACTACTATTGAAACATACAATTTGTTATGAAAAAACTTATACAATTCATTTTCCTATTCATCTGCTGTAGTGCCGTAGCGCAAGCGCAGTTGCGCATGGAGTTTAATGCTGCACTGAACAATACACCATTCAGAGTTAGTTATGGAGATTCTATAAGTTACAATGTTCTAATCATCAATCTCGACTCGGGCGTTTTTTCTGGAAATGTATCTGCCGGCTTCACTGGAAGCAATAGCGGAAATCCTGGCAATGCTTTCTTGGGCTCCTTCCAAATTCAATTTGGAGATACTGCCTTTACGTCTATCTCTATTGAAGTTACTCCTGCAAATTTTAAAGTTGGACCCGAAGTTGTTGTGGTGTGGCCCATATTCAATGGCAACGATGGAACCCAACTTGCCGACTTTATTTTTGTAAAGGAAAATATTTCTTCAATTGATGACTTTTATAGTGAACAACAAAAAATTACTATTCGAAACAATACCGTTTACTCAGATGACTTAGGGCTTAAACAAGTAAGAATATTTGACCTGACAGGTAGAATAGTTTCAGACTTCAAACCCGAGCAATCCTCATTTCCTTTGCCCCCTTTAGCACGTTCACTTTATGTGATGCAGTGCATTACAAATGACAATAGGAATTTAGTTGTCAAATTCATGGAGAGGCGATAGAATTCTTTCTAGTGGCTTGCCAATAAATACACTCAAAACAACACATCGCTAAAATTCGGTGTTTTATCAAACACAGCTTTTGCAAACAGACAAAGTGGCAATATCTTGATATGCTTTTCTCTGGCGAAAGCAACTGCTGCATTCATCAATTGTTTACCCAAACCTTTGCCCTCATTGCCTTCGTGCACTACAGTATGGTCAATAATTATTTTTGTTTAGCCTGCAAAGGTGTAGGTCATAAAAGCGATTTCTTTTCCCTTCTCTTCTGTAAAGAACTTGCCTTTAGTTTCATGTTGCTGATGTTGAATTTGCAT
>CAZKHZ010000122.1:0-8311 GCA_964552715.1 uncultured Chitinophagaceae bacterium
TAATTCATGGCAATACTTGCATTTTTGCACCAAGAGAAGAGCAATTGGTTCATCACAAAATAAATTTATGCTTACAATCAAAAATATAAATGCCGCTCACTCGAAGGTGAAAAGTGGATCAGATTTTCCAAAATATGTGCAGGACTTGATGGGGCTTGGTGTAGTAAGTTATCAAACCTTTGTAGCTGACGGGCACACGCTATATTTTGATAAAGACAATATTGAAGTTCAATCGAATCCAAAATACGCCTCGCTAATTGTTTCCGATTTAAGTGATAAGGTGAAATTTATAAATGACTTAAAAAGTCATCAGAAGGGTTTTACAAATTATCCAACATTTTGTAGCGACTGCGCAAGGTCGGGCGTTGAGAAATGGACTGTGGATACTATAAATATGGCTTGCACTTATTACGACAAAACGGGAAATGAAATGTTGGTAGAAAATATTCCAACAGTATAATTACACTCAACAAAATAAGGTTTCAGTAAACAATAATGCTTGCAGCTAAAAGGGTTTGGTTTCCTGGTGGGTGGAGTTTTAGGTTTTTACCCCCTCAAATTAGCTATGCGTCAATTAGCATTTGTTGATGATTCTTCTATTTTTGCACGCCTTTTGCGAAAAAGGGCTTATTCATTCACGTTTATTTTAAGCGTTTTTAAACACAATTTCATTCTATCATGGAACAATTGATTTACGTTCTACCTTTATTTGGCGTTATCGCCCTAGCCTATATGGCTTATTTGTCTTCATGGGTTACCAAGCAAGATGCTGGTGATGCCAAAATGAGCGGTATAGCTCAAAACATTGCGGATGGCGCAATGGCTTTTTTGAAAGCTGAGTACAGAATTCTGGCAATATATGTGGTGTTGGCTGGTGCAGCATTGGGTATTCTTTCACAAGTTCCAAAAGTAGCAGAACACTCAAGTATTTTAATTGTGGTGGCATTCGTTATTGGATGTTTCTTCTCTGCATTGTCGGGCTTTTTGGGTATGCGTATAGCTACTAAAGCAAATGTGCGCACCACGCAAGCAGCTAAAACTTCATTAGCTAAAGCCTTGAAAGTTTCTTTTAATGGCGGCACCGTGATGGGCTTGGGTGTTGCAGGTTTGGCAGTGCTTGGGCTTAGTTCATTATTTATTCTATTCTTCTTCCAATTTATGGGTGGAAATTTTGCAACCGGTGGCGGATACGAAGGCATGACCAAGGTGTTGGAAGTGTTGGCAGGGTTCTCGTTAGGTGCAGAGTCAATTGCATTGTTTGCGCGTGTGGGTGGTGGTATTTATACCAAAGCTGCTGACGTGGGTGCTGACCTTGTAGGTAAAGTAGAAGCTGGAATTCCTGAAGATGACCCGCGCAATCCTGCAACCATTGCCGATAACGTGGGTGATAACGTAGGTGATGTAGCTGGAATGGGTGCCGATTTGTTCGGTTCCTATGTAGCTACCGTTTTGGCTTCGATGGTGTTGGGTAACTATATCATTCGCGATAATGGAGGAAGCATTGCAGATAACTTTGGTGGTATTGGTCCAATCTTGCTTCCTATAACTATAGCTGGTGTAGGTATCATTGCTTCTATTATTGGTAGTTTTTTTGTGAAGATTTCGGAAAGTGCAAAGGCAGACGTAAACACTGTGCAAAGTGCATTGAACAGAGGTAATAATTTTTCGATGTTATTGGCTTTGGTGGCTTCGTATTTTCTTATCAAATTAATGTTGCCTGAAACCATTCAAATGAGTGCGTTCAATGCAGGTGAATTTAGTGTAATTACTACTACTTCATTAAATGTATTCTTTGCGGTATGTATAGGAATGGTGGTAGGTTATCTTATTTCAATGATTACCGAGTACTACACTGGGTTAGGTGGTAAACCTGTTCGCGATATTGTTCAAAAATCTGCCACAGGTGCAGCCACAAATATTATTGCAGGATTGGGTACAGGTATGCTTTCGACTGCATTGCCAGTGCTAATTTTTGCTGCAGCTATTTGGGGTGCTTATGCTTTGGCAGGGTTCTACGGTGTGGGTATTGCAGCATCAGCAATGATGGCTACTACGGCTATGCAATTGGCAGTTGATGCTTTTGGACCGATAGCAGATAACGCTGGTGGTATTGCCGAAATGAGCGAATTGCCTAAGGAGGTGCGTGAAAAAACTGACATACTTGACTCGGTTGGTAACACAACTGCTGCCGTTGGTAAAGGTTTTGCCATTGCTTCTGCGGCATTAACTGCATTGGCTTTGTTTGCAGCTTATGTTACGCTTACAGGTATTCACGGTATCAATATTTTTGATGCAAAAGTGTTGGCAGCATTATTTATTGGTGGTATGATTCCGGTGGTGTTCTCGGCATTGGCGATGAACAGCGTGGGCAAAGCAGCAATGGATATGGTGAATGAAGTGCGCAGACAGTTCCGCGAAATTCCGGGTATTTTGGAAGGCACAGGAACGCCTGAATATGGCAAGTGTGTTGAAATTTCTACCAAAGCTGCTTTGCGCGAAATGTTGTTGCCGGGTGTTATCACTATTGTTACACCAATTTTAGTTGGTTTGATTATGGGTGCCGAAGCTTTGGGTGCATATATGGCGGGTGTTACTGTGAGTGGTGTGTTGTGGGCTATTTTTCAAAACAATGCAGGTGGTGCATGGGATAACGCAAAAAAATCTTTTGAGAAAGGTGTAGAGATTGAAGTGAACGGAAAGAAAGAGACCTTCTACAAAAAATCGGAGCCGCACAAAGCAGCCGTAGTGGGTGATACTGTGGGCGACCCTTTCAAAGATACTTCGGGTCCTTCAATGAACATTTTAATCAAACTTTCATCATTGATTGGTTTAACGATTGCTCCATTGATTGCAGTTGTTGAACCTACCGAGGCTAAACCTGTGGAAGTTGTTGTAGAGCAAGTCGTTCCTGTTACTACAGATTCTACTGCTTTTGCTATAGACTCTGCTACTGTAAATTATAATGACGTTGCAAAGTAATGTTTTGACTTTGTAATGTTTCGGTGTTACATTCGTTGACTTTTTAAATTTCAGTTATGGCAAAGCCAATTAAAGACACTCCTATACTTACAGGACAAGAAGCAAAAAACTTTTTGGCGAGGATGGTGCATGACAGTCAAAACCCAATTTCAAAAGAGGTGAAAGAAAGAATGCTTCGCAATTTTGAAACCATAAGTAGTTTGGTTAAACAAAAGAATGTCAGCATTTCATAATTCATTTCTTTCCAGATTATCTCCAAGTCATGATATTTTACCATTTGATTGTGGTAATAAGGACTTGAATGACTTCTTGCTAAATGAACCTAAACTTTTCAGCGAAAAATTAATTACGGTTACATATTTGTTACAGAAAGCCAATCAAACATTGGCTTTCTTTAGTTTAGTGAATGATAAGATTTCTATTGAGCAATTTGACGACAGAATTGAAAATCGAATGTGGATTACAGGTGCGTTTCCAACTGGCAAACTCTTGAGCAATTATCCAGCTATGAAAATAGCTAGATTGGGAGTTAACAAAGAGTACCACAAAAATGAAGTAGGCACTAATATCTTAGATTACCTGAAAATACTCTTTATCACCAACAACAGAACAAGTGGTAGGTTTTTAACCGTAGATGTTCATCAAGAAACCTCAGAGTTTTATTTAAAAAATGGTTTTTAATTTTTGACAAGTTCAGACATGAATGGTGAAACCACACTGATGTATTTCGATTTAATTAGCGTTAAGCAAGCGCTAAATTTTCAATAACAAAAACCTTATTTAATGAAAGTCTTTTTCGCTTTTTCAATATCACTTCTATCGCTGTTGCAATATTCCTACAGCCAATGCGGCACTTGTACTCCTGACCCCATTTGCTTAGCTGCAAAACCTAAAGGTGTTTGCGATTCTATTTTACCCGATGGTAGGGTGAATTCTGCCTACCAGCATGATGTAAGTTTCTTTATGAAAGCGCGCGTAGATGATGCCGCTACTTTGCAGCAGTGTATGTGCAATTTTGTGCAGTTAGATTCTATAAAGTTTCAAGGGGCAAGCAATTTGCCTCCGGGAATGAGTGTTGAGTTTAACAAGGCGAACAAAAAGTATTACCCCTCCAAAGGCGACTCTACCGGTTGTGTAAGGTTTTGTGGCACACCACTTGTGCCTGGCAACTATGTGGTAAAAATTAACTTCCTTGCTGATGTTGTGGTAAAAGGCATTACCGTAATTGGTGACCTTATAGTGCGCGACCAGCAACAGTCTTATACAGTTTATATCAAAGTAAATCCGGATACTTCTGGTAGTGTTTCCACCTTCACTTTTGGCGGAGGCAGCAGAACAACCTGCGATACTTCTTTAACTTTTGATTTTGAAGCTTTACTGGCTGCACAAGCTCCAAACCTTACTACCTATACATGGAACTTTGATGACGGAACAAATTCGGCTATCAAAAAGCCAGGCGTTAAAACCTTTAGCAATGCCGACACATTTAATGTGTCGTTAAAAACAAGGTTTTTAAACTACAGAGTTAAAACAGTTTATGTAGATGTAAAGAACGGATACGCTGGAGATATTGAAGAAGCTACTACGATTCAAAATCCTGACCCATACATCAAATTCAATCAACTTGGGTTTGCTAATAGAGGCAGTAGGAGCGAGGTAAAGAAAACTTCATGGACGAATTTAAACTTGATTATTTCTGAAGGAACGGACTCGCTTAACTTGGAAGTGTGGGACGAAGATACTGGACCTCCACAAGGAACAAGTATTATTGGCTCACCTGACGATTTGTTGGTAAACATTAAAGTAAAAGTAAGTTTAGATACCGCGCGTTTCAGCAATGGTAATGTATCGGGCTTGATTACGTTCGATACAATACTTGCTAATTCAGTAGCCGAAACTTTGCAGGTAATAATACATCCTACGGTTCTTACACCTTCAATAATCCATCTGGGAGATACATTCTGCTTAGGAAAATATACCCCAATGAAAGTGAGTGGATATAAGGGTTTTGGCTTCCAATGGTTCAATGATACGTTGCCTATGAGTCAGGGCAATGATTCTATTTATCAGGCATCCTATTCGGGTAATTATAGTGTAGGTGTAACAAGTCTAAAAACAGGTTGCAGCAATCAATCCAATTCAAAAACAGTAAAATTTATACCTTCTCCACCAGATAGTTTGATTGTTGTTTTGTTATCAGACGGCAGAATTGTAAATAACAACTTCCCTAACTCAGATTATGGTATTCAATGGTATAAAAACGGACAACCAATACAAGGATTAACTATTGATGATTTTGTTTTTTATCCTGATGGTGCAGGTTTTTATTCTTGTGAAGTTTGGCATAAACAGTTTTCTGCATGTAAAACGACTTCCCCTTTATTTCTATTCACAAGCTTGGATGATATAACTATTGATAAAGCAAAAATTTATCCCAACCCATTTAGCAGCGAAATTCAAGTTGAATTAGCAGGTGTTGGGAATCAAGCAAGCCTTTTTGATGTAAATGGAAAAGAGTTATTCAAAACAATATTTGACGACAATTTGGTTTGGGCAACAAGTGAACTTGCCTCAGGGATTTATTTCTTGCAGTTCAAAACACCAAAAGGCATCGTTACCCATAAAATCATTAAGTAAAATACAGTTTTGATTTTTGAAGTATAAAACTATCTTTGCGCTCCAATTTTTAAAAAGCAATTAAAATGGCCCATCACAAATCAGCCGTAAAGAGAATTCGCCAAACTGCAAAACGCAGATTAGCAAATCGTTATTTTGCAAAAACAATGCGTAATGCATTGCGTTCAATTCGTGCAACTGACCAAAAATCAGAAGCTACAAGTGCTTTCCCTAAGCTTGCAGCATTGATTGATAAATTGGCAAAGCGCGGCTACATTCACAAAAACAAAGCAGGCAACTTGAAATCAAGTGTAGCTAAGAGAGTGAATGGCTTAAAATAAATTCAACTAATTATTTCATATATGAAGAAGGGCTACTGTTTTCGGTAGCCTTTTTTATTTTCCGTTCTGTAATGGAAGATAACACAACAACATCATTCTCAATTAAGGCTTGGGCAGAGGAAGACCGCCCGCGCGAAAAACTACTGCTCAAAGGAAAAGCGGCTTTAAGCGATGCAGAACTAATTGCTATCATCATAGGCTCTGGCAACGAAAAAGAAACTGCCGTGGATGTTGCAAAGCGTATTCTTTCATCGGTAGGCAATAACCTAAATGAACTCGGCAGATTGGATGTTGAAGCACTGAAGAAATTCAAAGGCATTGGTGAAGCGAAAGCAATCAGCATTATTGCCGCGCTGGAAATCGGCAGGCGCAGGCAAGCATCCTCACCAGAGGAAAAACCAGTTATAAATAGTTCAAAGCAAGCATACAACATTTTGCAAGTTGAATTAGCCGATTTGCCTTTTGAAGCATTTTTTATTCTTCATTTGAATAGAAGAAAACTACTGATTGGAAAGCAGCAAGTGAGCACCGGTGGCGTTTCGGGCACGGTAGTGGATAAGCGAATTATTCTTAAATCAGCCATTGAAAAACTTAGCACCAGCATCATTATTGCTCACAATCATCCAAGTGGAAATGTGACCCCATCTGAACAAGACATCAAAATTACCAGAGAATTAAAACAGGCGTGTAGCTTGGTTGAAATTGTTTTAGACGACCATTTGATTATTGGCAATGGAAACTATTACAGTTTTAGTGATGAGGGGAAGTTGTGATTTTTTAATTTCTACTCAAGGTTTAAATACATTAATAATTCTTTTTCAGTCGTAACACTTTGTAATTTGATATAAAACCTGCCCGCGAATAAGCTATATTCGCGCCCGTTCTGAAAGAATATTTATGAGGGAAATTAAGATGGTTGACCTTGCCGGTCAATATCAAAAAATAAAAACAGAAGTAGATTTAGGTATTGCAGAGGTGATAAATACCACTGCTTTTATAAAAGGTCCGCAGGTAAAAAAGTTTGAGGACGACCTTGCAGCCTATCTAAATTGCAAACATGTAATTGGTTGCGCCAATGGAACTGACGCTTTGCAAATAGCCATGATGGCTTTAGGATTGCAACCCGGAGATGAGGTAATTACACCTGTTTTTACTTATGCTGCTACAGTTGAAGTAATCGCCCTTTTAAAATTGACTCCTGTCTTTGTTGAAGTAAATGCTGACACTTTCAATATTGATGAAAACCTTATCGAGGCAGCAATCACACCAAAAACAAAAGCAATTGTTCCGGTGCATCTTTATGGGCAATGCGCCAATATGGAAGCAATTATGAAGATTGCTGAAAAGCATAATCTATATGTAATTGAAGATACGGCACAAGCCATCGGTGCAGATTTTACTTTCACAAATGGGGAAACCAAAAAGGCTGGAACCATTGGAACTATAGGTTGCACATCTTTCTTTCCTTCAAAAAATTTAGGTTGCTATGGCGATGGCGGAGCAATTTTTTGTAATGATGATGCGCTAGCCGAAAAACTGCGCATGGTTGGTAATCACGGACAGCGCAAGCAATATGATTTTGAAGAGGTGGGTATCAATTCGCGCTTAGATACCTTGCAAGCAGCCGTGCTAAATGTAAAACTTCAGCACTTAGATGAATATGCCATAGCACGCAGAAAAGTTGCTGATTATTATGATGCCGCATTTACAGCAATCAGTGAAGTAAAAACTCCATTTCGCGTTACAAATTCAACGCATGTTTTTCATCAATACACTTTAAAACTTCTAGGAAATAGAGAGGCATTCAGAGAGTTTTTGAAAGAAAAAGGGATACCAACAATGGTTTATTATCCTTCACCAATGCACTTGCAAAAAGCGTACAATCCCAATGGATTATTTAAGATTGGAGACTTTCCATTAAGTGAAAGCTTGAGCGACAATGTGGTTTCATTGCCTATACATACCGAGTTTGAAGAAGATGCTTTGGAATTTATTGCAGAAGCAGTAAAGTCATTTTTCAATAAATAAAAGATAATAAATAGTAAATGAAAATTGCAGTTGTAGGAACAGGATACGTTGGTTTAGTAACAGGCACTTGTTTTGCCGAAACAGGTAATCACGTAACATGTATTGATATTAATGAAGAAAAGGTAAATCAACTTCGCAATGGAGTAGTGCCGATTTTTGAACCAGAATTAGATTTGCTTTTTGATAGAAACGTTAAGCACGGAAGGCTTCACTTTACTACTTCTTTAAAGGAAGGTATCGAAGGCGCAAAAGTTATTTTTCTTGCCTTGCCAACGCCTCCGGGCGAAGATGGCAGTGCCGATTTAAAGTACATTTTAGGTGTGGCTAAAGACCTTGGTAACATCATC
>CAZKHZ010000122.1:8321-11250 GCA_964552715.1 uncultured Chitinophagaceae bacterium
ATCAGTGAATACGTAGTTATTGTAAATAAAAGCACTGTTCCTATTGGCACCGCACAGAAAGTAAAAAACGCTGTAGCACCAAATGCAAAAGTTGAATTTGATGTAATCAGTAATCCCGAGTTTTTGCGCGAAGGCGTTGCTGTTCAAGACTTTCTTAAACCAGAGCGTGTAGTTATAGGAACAACATCTGATAAAGCGCGCAAAGTGATGCAAGAATTATATGAGCCATTCGTGCGTCAAGGCAATCCAATTATTTTTATGGATGAAAAAAGTGCTGAACTAAGCAAATACGCAGCAAATGCGTTTCTGGCTACAAAGATTTCTTTCATGAATGAAATAGCCAACCTGTGCGAAAAAACAGGTGCAGATGTGGATCAAGTGCGTAGAGGAATCGGTACTGATTCACGCATTGGTAAGCAGTTTCTTTATGCGGGTATTGGTTATGGGGGAAGTTGCTTTCCTAAAGATGTGCAGGCATTGCATTACACTTCAAAAGAGTACAAGTATAATTTTCAAATTCTCAACTCAGTAATGGATGTGAATGATTTGCAACGCAAATTGTTTACAGATAGAATTTTTGAAAAATACGGCAACAATTTATCTGGCAAAACTATTGCGCTTTGGGGCTTGGCATTCAAACCAAACACCGATGACATTCGCGAAGCTCCAGCTCTTTATTTGATTGATGAATTGCTAAAAGCTGGCGCAAAGGTGCGCGCTTATGACCCAGAGGCAATCGAAAATGTAAAGCGTATTTATGGCGAGAAAGTATATTTCGCTACCGATGAATATGATGCACTTACAGGGTCTGATTTCTTGGTGGTGGTAACGGAGTGGAATGAATTCCGCTCACCTGATTTTGACAAGATTAAATCATTGCTTAAAGAGCAAGTAATTTTTGATGGCAGGAATGTTTACAGCCTCGAGCAGATGAAACAATTAGGTTTCTATTACCAGAGTATCGGCAGAAGCACCATAGCCGCATAAAAGATTTTGCACCAAGACATTGAATTTTCTTTCTTCGCCTCACAACAAAACGAACAATAATCATGGCACTTAGTCCAGCTTACGCAGAAATTATCAGCAACGCAATCAAAGCAATTCATGCTAGAACTTTTTACGCACAATATCCCGAACATCCTAAAGCTTATGGCGAAGATGCTACGGCAAAAGGTCAGGTGGCTTTTGATGCCCAACGCAATAACAAGTTCGAAGCATTGCAACAAAGCAATCCTACCGATTGGGTGGGCGAAGAAGTATCGCCATACACGCTAGAATCATTGAATATTCAGTATCCTATTTTTGATGTGGATACATTGATTGTGCGCGCAGGTCGCGCATTTCAACAATGGAAAAAAGTTAGTGCCGATGACCGCGCAGAGGTTTTGGTAGATGCTTTAGAAAGAGTAAAAAATCGCTTTTTTGAAATTGCATTTGCAACGCAACATACCACAGGGCAATCATTTATGATGAGCTTTCAAGCCAGTGGTCCACATGCAAATGACAGAGCATTAGAAGCTTTGGCTTTGGGCTATCAAGAAGTTACTCGTTTTCCCAATCAAATTGTTTGGGAAAAACCTGCCGGAAAAGTAAATCTGAAATTAGAGAAGAAGTATAAAGCCATTCCAAAAGGTATAGCCTTGGTAATTGGCTGCTCCACTTTTCCTACGTGGAATAGTGTGCCAGGTTTGTTTGCTTCTTTAATAACTGGCAACACCGTGATTGTAAAACCACATCCTAAAAGTGTTTATCCAATTGCCGTTGTTGTTGCTGAAATTCAAGCAGCATTAGTTGCTAAAGGTTATGATGCAAATATTTGTCAATTGGCAGTGGATAGCAGCAGCAACTTAATCACTAAAAAACTTGCCGAACACCCATTGGTTAAAGTGATTGACTACACTGGTGGTTCAGCATTTGGCAGTTATATTGAAGGCTTGGTTGGCAAAACAACCTTCACCGAAAAAGCGGGTGTGAATTCAGTGATACTTGATTCTGTTACCGATTTAAAAGCAGTGGCGCAGAACGTTGCTTTTGCGGCTTCGCTTTATTCTGGGCAAATGTGTACCGCACCGCAAAACTTTTTCATTCCAGCAGGTGGTATTAAAACCGCAGAAGGTCATGCAACTTATGAGGAGGTTGTTAGTGCCATTACAGGAGCTATTTCTGGCATTGCTGCGCATCCTCAAATGGGACCCGGCACATTGGGTGCTGTGCAAAGTGAGGTAACTTTGAAAAGAGTAGAAAGCGTAAAAGACATTGCCACTATTCTTGTGCAACCAACCACCGTAGCCAATGCTGAATTTCCTAATGCGCGCACTTGCAGCCCGATAGTTTTAGCAGTGGATGCAAAAGATTTCGGCATTTATGAGAATGAATTGTTTGGTCCTATTGTACTTATCATCAAAACAAAAGATACTGACGAGAGCATTCATTTTGCAAAAGAATTAGCTATCAAACACGGTGCCATTACTTCGGCTGCATACACTACCGATGATGCCGTGGCTGCACAGATTGAAGAGGAATTAGAAAGTGTTTTTGTTCCTGTAAGCTTCAATTTAACTGGTGGTATTTTTGTAAATCAACATGCTACATTTAGCGACTTTCACGTTACTGGCGGCAACCCCGCAGGCAATGCCTCTTTCTCTAATCCAGAATATGTAAACAAACGTTTTGTGTGGGTTGGGCATAGAAAAAATGTGGCGTAATAAATATCTATTGGCGTAATCGCCAGGCAAGTTAAACATCATGGCGCGCCCTCGTTGTTCGGGTTCGGGCTAGGAGTTTATCCCGAATCCCTTCGCATACACGTCAAGTTAAGGGTATTTTTTTTCTTTATTCATCCCGTAGGGATATAATATTGTTAGAAACAAACCGATACAATTTATACTCACCACGTAGTAGTCCAAGGAGGTTCCACCACTACGTGGTC
>CAZKHZ010000123.1:0-11230 GCA_964552715.1 uncultured Chitinophagaceae bacterium
TTCAGAAACCGATGGGGAGCGTTCAGAAATGAAAAGGGAGTGTTCAGAAATGGGGTGTTTGACTTGATATTTTGTTAATAGTGGCTTAAATATAAAAATAGAGGTTTTTGAAGGAAAAAATGGCAGGAAAAATGGCATTGGAGTACAAATTGGCAGTGAGGTGTAAGTAGGGAATGGAAATAGAACAGCGGCTTGAGTTGTGAGTTGTGAGATTTTATAGCCAAGAAATAGTGAATGAAATGCAATTGGGCATTAGGCAGGAATTGCGAACCTTTGTACCCGTATAAAATGACGGGACAGGCAGCATAACAAACTTTTATTATTGATTTCAACTGTGGTTGTAAATAGCACTGTTACAGTTCATCCGCATCTATTGCTTCAGCACCGTTCTTTTCACCACTTCATTGCCACTTTTGCCAGCAATAAAGTACATGCCCGATGGCAGCGCATCCAGTTGAATTTTTGAAGGATATCTTATTGTTGTTTGGCGTAGCACAACTTCGCCCAAGGTGTTCATCAATTGCCATTCTACTACTTCATTTATTCCATCAATAAGTATAAAATTAATGGCAGGGTTCGGATAGGTTTTCAAACTGCTGAACAATGTTTCGCGAATGTAAGATGGCTGCAAATCATTGTCTATGATGGTAACGGTAAACGCCACAATGTCAATTATAGCCCCGTTGGTAGCATTGGTAAGTGTCAAATTGATTTGCTCATTGGCTTCTATAAGTGTATCCTCTATTATTTGCAAGGGCACATAAAAAGTGTCGTAGCTAAAAGCATCAATAGTGATAGTGGTATCCTTAAAATTAAAGTCCATACCCTTTTTAGCGTTGCTGGAATCGAGACTTATTGTTACGGAAGTAGTGCCCGCCACCAAACCATTCAAGGCGATGCGCAAAAGATAAGTCGTATCGTTTTCTACCATGCTCTTGCCCGCTCCGATAAACGATATTTTGAACAGGTCATTGTCTAATATATACACGTAGGCAAAGGAATCGGCAGTAATAAACGAGGGGTCGGAAAGGTTAACTATTTTAAAGGCAATGCGCTCGAATGGGTCGAATAATTCATCGTCAATAATTTCGAGCGGAAGGGAATCAATTTGTGTGGCACCAGGAGGAACCACAATGCCTCGATTACCCGCATTTAAGTCGAGCACCGGAGTGGCAGTGGTAGAGTCTATTACCACAGCAATAGTGCAGCGAAATGTGTCGCTGCTGGGGTTGTAGGTTTCTACAAGGTACTTCGCCTTAAGAATTGTTTCGGGCACGGTGTCGTTAGTCTTTACAAATTTCACGTAGGCACTTTGTGCCGCAGCGGTATTGCAAGCAATCAGCATAGCCACCACACCAAGCGAGGTAAATAAACATTTAAACATGCGGCAAAACTGCAATTTTTCTACAATTGAAGGATTGAATTTCTTATCCACAAATACTTGCCTTGTGCAAACAAAATTATTATCCATTATTTGTTTCGGTATAGTTTTGTGGAAGATGGCAAAAAAAGTATGGAGTTTTGAGTTGGAGAAAGGTAAGCATGTAAAGGCTGGCACGTTGCTCCTTTCAGAGCCCTTTATGTTGGATGAAAATTTCAGCCGCACAGTGGTGTTGGTCTGCGAGCATGATAAAGTGAACGGCAGCTTGGGTTTGATTTTAAACAAACCTGTAAAGCTGCGACTGAGTGAAATATTGCCGGGCTTTCCAGATTTTGGTGGCAAGATTTTTTTGGGTGGACCAGTGGGCACAGATACGATGCAGTTTCTGCACAGGCTTGGCAACAAAATTGAAGGCAGTGTGGAGTTGGCGGAGGGCTTGTTTTGGGGCGGCAGCTTTGAACAAATTAAGCTTTTGATTGAAAACGATTCCGTGAAACCAAATGATATTGTGTTTTACATTGGTTACTCGGGCTGGGGTGCTGATGACCAATTGCAAAAGGAATTGGAGGAGAACTCGTGGATTATTTCTGATGCAAAAGAGGAGTATGTATTTAAGTTTAATGAAAGCATTTGGCGCGATGTGCTGAAACAAATGGGCGGTGTGTATGAAGTGATGGCAGGCTACCCCGAGAACCCGATATTGAATTAGTGCTTGCGCAATGGGAAAGAGGGCTTGGTGGGGCGTTGGGCTTTGATGTTTGTAAAAAAGGCTGCTGAAAATTAATTCCGAAAGGAGATTGCTTCGTGCCTCGCAATGACGAAGAAATTTAGCCCCAAAATTGTGCATCAAAGCGAGTGAGGAACGAGTGAAGCAATCTCAAAAGTAATACGCCACCGATAGCAGAGGAAGAACCTAAACTACATAAACAAATAGCAATGATTAGAACTTGTCTTTTTACTTTTCTCCTATCGCTGTTTACATGTGCTAATGCCTTCGAGCTATCCGATTCGGCACGCATTTCGCTGCTTACTGTTGCCCCAGGAACCGAACTGTATTCTGCCTTTGGGCATAGCGGTATTCGCGTCACCGATTTTAAAACAAACATGGATGTGGTGTTTAATTATGGAACCTTCAACTTTAACCAACCAAACTTTTATGTAAACTTTGTAAAAGGTCGCTTGCTGTACATGGTAGATGTGGAATCGTTCAACAATTTTATGAGCATGTATTTGTATGAAGAGCGTGCTGTGACCGAAGATGTGCTAAACCTTACAAGCATTGAAAAACAACACATCTTTGCTTTTTTATACAACAACGCCAAGCCCGAAAACAGAGACTATCCCTACGAGTTTTTTTTCGATAATTGTGCCACGCGCATACGCGATGTGTTTGAAAAAGAGTTGGGTGAAAGACTGGCATTTAACTATCAGTCGTTCAACACCAACTATACGCTAAAGCAAATGCTTGATTTGTATGTGGACAAAAGCCCTTGGGTTAAGTTTGGGTTCTATTTGATATTAGGAATGCCATGCGAAATAAATGCAACGCCCCGCGTACAAACGTTTCTGCCCGATTATCTCCAAAAAGCTTTTCAAAACGGAACCGTGCAAAAAGCTACGGGTAAGGAGAACTTTGTAAGCTCCACTACTGTGTTGTTAGATTATCCATTGCCCACTGCTCCGAACGATTTTTTTACGCCACTGCACACGATGCTTTTGTTCCTATTGTTCTATCTAATCCTAACGCTCATTGAATGGAAGGTGAAGAAGCATTTTATGTTTTTTGATGTGCTGCTGTTTGGCATTGCTGGGCTGTTAGGGTGTTTCTTTTTATTCATGTGGTTGTTTACAGAACATTACTCTGTGCCAAAGAACTTGAACATGCTGTGGGCAATTCCTTTGCACCTGCCAGTTGCCTTTGTGCTTTTGTTTAAATCGCTGCGCAAATATCTGGCAAACTGGTTCTTGTTTACCTGTGGGTGGATGATAGTGTTATTGCTGATAAAAGCTTGGTTGCCGCAGCCATATCACATTGCTATGGTGCCAATTATTGCGGTGCTTGGGCTTAGGGCTTGGCGATTGTTTATTGTGCTTAAAGAATAGAAAACGGAATGACGATAAATGAAATGCAGGTAAGCAAAACTGCACGTTACTTTACCCTTGGAGAACTGAATGCTAACACCAAACAAATATGGATAGTGTTGCATGGCTACGCACAATTGGCTAATGATTTTGCACAGCAGTTTAAGCAGCTTTCAGACAACAATATTTATGTGATTGCACCAGAGGCGCTCCACCGCTTTTATGCAAAAGGATTCAGTGGAAACGTGGGTGCTACGTGGATGACCAAAGAGGCGCGTGAACACGATATACGAGACAACATAGCTTATCTGAATCAACTCGCTAAGCACCTAAAGCTTGCCGAAAGAAGCGATTGCAAAATCGTATTGCTGGGTTTTTCTCAGGGGGTGGCTACTGTGAGTAGATGGTTCACCCATGCCGACTTTAAAGTAGATGCTTTGATCATGTTTGCAGGGGAGATGGCTGCCGAACTGCGCACCAATCCGCTTCATCAGGCATTTGCGGCTGCCAAAACTTTCTTTGTGTACGGCACACACGACCCACTGCTTCCGTCATTTGCCCCCGATGCTTTCAAAGAGCTTTTTGCTGATAATCACATTGAGGTAATTGAGTTTGATGGCAAGCATGAAATAAACGCAACTGTTCTTTTGCAAATTGCTGAAAGGTTGTGAGAACAAAACCCCTCGCCCTGCCTTCCGTGCCTCATCCTTCGTCACTCGTCACTTGTATTAATTGTTAATGATTGAAAATTGCAGGATAACCTACAAATCTAATTGGGCAGCATCAACGTTATTTATGTTATGAAGCAGTATTCAATATTTATAATTGTAATAGCAATGTTTGCGGGTGCTTGCAATTCGCATTCGCAACAAACAACAAATCAACAAACAAGTAATAAAATGGAAGACAAAGATAACTTATCAAAAACCGAAGCCGACTGGAAGAAATTACTAAGCCCCGAGCAGTATCGAGTGCTAAGAGAAAAGGGAACAGAACGCCCCGGTACAGGTAAGTTCTATAAACATGCCGAGAAGGGAGTGTATGTGTGTGGTGGCTGTGGCAACGAACTGTTTGCTGATGAAATGAAATTTGATAGCAATTGTGGCTGGCCTAGTTTCCACAGTGAGATTGCAGGTGGCAAAATCAAAACAATTCTCGACACCACACATGGTATGGTTCGCACAGAAATCGTTTGTGCAAAATGTGGCGGGCATCTGGGTCACTTGTTTGATGATGGACCCACCTCTACGGGTATGCGCTACTGCGTAAACTCGCTTAGCTTAGATTTTAAAAAGGAATAATTACAAGCCCTACGGCACAATGGCAATCTTTTTGCTCACGGAATGTGCGCTGAAATAGCCAAGTGTTTGTGGCATAATATTGGTAGGTGGGTTGGCTGGCGCAGCAGGTTGATTGAAGCCACCACCTACATCCTCTAGCGCGTTAAAGTATTCGAACACTTTTCCATCAAGCATCAATAAACTTACCTCAAGTGTATCTCCAGCAATCAGTGTGTCGTTGGGGATAAACAAGTTGCGGAACTTTCCATCCCAAAGTCTATCGGCACTTGCCTCATTAGATGGCTGCTTTTCTCCATTGATGTTTGCCTCTACCTTATAATAATTTGCAACGCCCGCAGGGTCGCGAAAAAAGCAATCAGCACTTAGCGATTCTCGGTTATCAAACCCGATGCTTCTATCAAAGCCTATGCTGTCAATTGCTACTGGAGGCGGCATGGTAGAAAAGGCTTGGTATAGTTTTTCTTCTGTTCTTACCTCTAAAAGATATCTTCTGCCAACCACCCCTTGTAGAGTGTTGGTAAGGTAAACACCCTGAATGATTTTTGTAAGTGTATCGGTATTTCCAGCATCATCGCTAATAACAACTATTGCCGAATCTACCCCTTCAAGAATTTGCTTGGTGTTGTATGGAGTGCTCTTAGACACCAATACATAATACGGTCCGGGTTCATCTGTTACCCTGCCTTCTATTACCAATTGTGGTCCGGCATTCTTTAGTACAAGGTCTATCTTTTCGGTGCATGATGTAGCCACCCAAGTCATCAGGGTAGCCAACAAGCAAAAGCATATATTATTTAGTTGGTGCATTGTTATTCTTCTCTTTTTTAAGCACGGTGAACTTGAAGTTGTAGGTAATAGACGGAACTATTCTGAAGAGATAAGTCTTTTCGGCAAAAGGTGTGCCTGTTTCGTCCACGCCAAAATCTACTGAGTAAGCATTCTTTCTTGCGTAGGTATTATACACGCTTATGTTCAGGTCATGCTCCCAGCTTTTTCTTTTTTTAAGTAAAAATGTTGCACCAATATCCAAGCGATGGTAAGCCGGAAATCTATCTTGGTTTCTATCACCATACAATGGCAAAATCTGACCATCCAAAAAGTATTTGCCAATGGGGTAAGTTACAGCGATACCAGTATAATACACCCAAGTAGCCGATACATTGATGCGCGGAGTGATGTCGTACATTAAAACTACCGACACATCGTGCGTCCTATCCACCCTTGCTGGAAACCATGTGTTGCTGTTGATTTCCGTAAACTTCCTTTCGCTACGAGAAAGTGTGTAACTCACCCAGCCAGTGAACTTTCCTGTACGCTTTTTCAAAAAGAATTCTGCGCCATAGGCTCTTCCTATACCAAACAGCAACTGATTTTCCACCGTTTCGTTAGCTCGCAGTGTTGCCCCGTTTTTGTAGTCAATCTGATTATACAACCACTTGTAATAGCCCTCCACAGATAGCTCGAACATGTCTTTGAAAAAGTTGAGAAAGTATCCTCCGCTAATCTGATCGGCAACTTCGGGTTTCACATTGTTTGAAGTAATAGTCCATCTATCGGTAGGGAAGGAAGTAGTGGAGTTGGAGAGCAAGTGAATGTTCTGCACGTTGCGAGAATAGGCTGCTTTGAAACTCATGCGCGGGTAAAAGTTGTAGCTCAACGAAACGCGCGGCTCGGGATTGACATAAGTTTTACCAAACTGCCCAAGTTTTAGGTTGAAAGTATCTATCTGATCTTCGTTGGGGAACTTGTAATAATTAGAAGGACCAGTTTGTGTAAAAATAGAGAGGCGAACTCCGTAATTGATATTTAGTTTCTGCCAAAGTGTAACTTCATGTTGGGCGTAAACGGCATTCTCCCAACCATAAGTCTTTGTAAGAAAAATACTGTTCAAACGTGACGTGTCGCTCGACACGATTTGCCCCGGCACAATGGTATGAAACGTAGATTGAAAGCCGAATTTCAGTTTGTTATTGTTGTTCAAAAAGTATTCTAAATCTTCTTTCAAACTAAAATCGCGCACTACAGACTTAATCTCAAGGTTTATGATTGGAATACCGATGGCGTAATTGAAATCATTGAAGATAAATGAAGTGTTAGAGAATAGTTTGTCACTAAAAATGTGATTCCATCGGAGGGTAGCAGTGGCATTGCCGTAGTTAATGCTGAATCGGTCTTGAAAACCAAACTTATCCTGACCAAAATATCCTGAAATGAAAATCCTATCACGCTTTCCGATTTTATAATTCGCCTTTGCGTTCAAGTCGTAGAAGTATAAAATACTCTTACGCTGCTGTTCGTTGCGCGAAAGTTTGAGAAACAAGTCAGCATAAGTTCTTCTGCCCGTAACAATAAAGGAGCCTTTGTCTTTTACTATAGGTCCTTCTATGTTCAACCTTGAGGCAATTAACCCTACACCTCCACTTATCACATAGTTTTGATTGTTGCCCTCCTTCATCTTTACATCCAGCACACTCGAGAGCCTTCCACCGAACTCGGCAGGCATGTTGCCTTTGTAAAGTGTTGCATCCTTGATAGCGTCATTATTAAATGTTGAGAAAAAACCTAGTAGGTGCGAAGCGTTGTAAACAGTAGCTTCATCCAACAGTATTAGGTTTTGGTCGTTGCTACCTCCCCGCACGTAAAAACCGCTGTTGCCTTCTGCGGCAGGTTGCACTCCGGGCAGCAACTGAATGGTTTTAAGTAAGTCCTTCTCTCCAAACAACACCGGAATCTTCTCTAATTGTTTGATATCTAACTTCACCGCACTCACTTCAGAGTTGCGGATATTGTCATCGCTCTTGCGCGCACTAATTTCCACTGCTTTCAACTCACGCGAGGTTGGTTGCAGCGACACATTCACAGTTTGATTTACAGGACTTGTTAATTCGGTTTCATAGTCATTATACCCAATGTAAGCCACACTTAGTTTGTTCTTCCCTATTGGTATTGTAAGGGAATAAAACCCGTAAGCATTGGTCATTGCGCCAATTGATGCAGAATCTTTCAAGCGCACAGTTGCGCCAATCAATTCTTCCCCAGTCTTAGCATCTTTTACAATGCCGCTGATGGTATATTTTGTTTGAGCAGAACAGTATAGGGAAAGGAAAGAGATGGTTAGGGCAACAAACAGCTTCACGGGCATTTTAAAAATTTGAGCCGCAAAGAAATTGATTTAAAACTTACTTAAGCAAATAGCTTGTTAAAGACATTTTAACTATCGAACTAAGGTAATACTGCCCTTTCCGTCATCATCAGGCTTGAATCCGTCAAGAAAAACAACCTTCATGTAGTAAACAAACACCCCTGGGTCTTGCGCAATGCCTTTGTAAGTGCCATCCCATTGAAAGCGCGGGTCGGTTGATTGATATATCTTTTCGCCCCAGCGATTAAATATCTTAATGTCGTATTCTTTCAGGGCATCATGGTTTCCATACATTTCAAAAACATCATTCACCCCATCAGCATTTGGCGAAAACATATTAGGGGTAAATATTGTGTGGTCAGCAACAATAGATATGGTAACGGTATCAAAGGCTTCGCAACCTTTGTTATCTATTGCTTTTACTAAATAGGAAGTTGTTTTTTTAGGCTGTGCATTCGGGCTTTGGCAATTGCTGCAATCCATACCAGCATCAAAGTTTGCAGGCGACCACATCCAACTGCGGATACTTGTTGATGTGGTATTTGTTGTCAACTCAACAACTTCACCCAACTTAATTGTTTGTGCTGAAATCGTATTGATAGTAAAGCCAGAATCTGCCGATATACTGTAATTCGCACTGGCTGTACAGCCGTTTCTGTCTGTCACTGTTACACCGTAACTGCCTGCCGTATTTACCACTATCGAACTATTTTTTTGTCCGTTGCTCCATGCGTAGTGATAAGGTGTTGCTCCATTTTCTACAGTAACCGAAATGCTTCCAAAAGCATTCTTTTTACAAGAAATATTTTGAGTTATGGCATCCATATTTATAGCAGGAATTTCACGAATGGTATCTTGCTGACGAACCGTGCAGCCATTTGCATCTTTTACATCAACACGCACAACTGTATGTGCTGAAAGATTCGCAATTATATTACTTGTGCTGCCCGTCATCCAAACATATTTATATGGTGCTATTCCTCCATTTGCTGTCACCGTTGCGCTGCCACTGTTTTGGTTGGTGCAGCTTACTCCTAATGTTGAGATTGTTGCTGTCAATTCACTCGGTTGATTCACATTTGCAGTTCCATTTGCAACACAGCCTTTTACATCTTTAATATCTAAAAAATAATCTCCCGATATAACTGCTTTTATAGAAGGTGTGTTTCCTCCATTACTCCATACGTAATTGTAAGGAAGATTACCACCTGTAACTGTTGCCTGTACTTCACCTTCGCTGCCTCCAAAACATTTGTTGTGCTGAACAGCAAACTGTATTTGAATCGGCTGTGGCTGTGCAACTGTGGCTTGTGCAATGCGCGTGCAGCCATTGTTATCTGCAACAGTAAGTTTGTATGTACCCGCAGCTATTTGCTGAATATCTTTCTGCACACTGCCAGTATTCCATAAGTAATTGTATGGTGCTACACCACCACTTGCATTAGTCATAACACCACCACTCGCTTCGCCAAAACAGTTAGCATTAGTAATAGTTGCAGACACAGTAATTGGAGAGGGTTCCATAATATTTGTTGAATCAGATTTGCTGCATTGGTTGGCATCTTTTACGGTTACAGCATAACTACCAACACCAAGATTTGAAACCGTTGTTGTGGTTTGATTATTTGTCCATAAGAAACTGTAAGGAGGAATACCACCGCTTACATTCAAATTGATTACACCATTGTTTTGACTGTTACAAGCAATGTCATTTTTGTTCAGTACAATTTGAATAGGGTCGGGTTGCTTAACTGTGTAACTTCCAACAGTGCTGCATCCTTTAGCATCGGTAATAATTGCAGAGTAAACACCAGCAGCAAGATTGTTTGCGTTTGATGAACTTGCTCCATTACTCCATTGATATTGATAAGGATTTGTTCCGCCTTGAACAGTTAATGTAACCGCGCCATCAGTTTTTCCATTGCAACTAATAGGTTTAATATTAGCAGAGGATTGAAGCGAGTCTGGAGATGCTATCATTGTTTGCGATAGAACACTACACGCGTTTGCATCAGCAACTGTTAGCGCATAATTTCCTTGAGTTAGGTTTACAATCATAGGATTCACAACGCCATTGCTCCAAAAATATCTGTACGGAGGCTTACCACCAATTGCTGTTGCTTGAGCGGTTCCATCATATTTGTTGAAGCAGGTTTCATCCGTTTTATACATGTTAACTTGAATGGCAGACGGCTGTGTAATTGACTGATTCACTACGAATGTGCATTGAGCTGCATCTGTAATTGTAACACTATAATTTCGTGCAGAAAGATTGCTGATAGATGATGTAGTTGACCCATTGTTCCACACAAATTTGTAAGGGGTGCTGCCACCCTGAACCTGCAGGCTAATGCTGCCCGTGGTTGCACCATTACAACTAATATGATTTACTGAAGGTGTTCCTGAAATAGTTAGTTGTTGTGGTTGAGTTATGGTATAGCTTCCAGTGGCATAGCAACCTTTACTGTCGGAAACCTGAACACTATAAGTTCCGCTTGCAAGTTGTTGAATATCCTGCGATACTTTTCCATTGCTCCAATTGTAGATATATGGCGCATTTCCACCAATCGGTTGCAAATCAATGCTTCCCGAGTTTGTTCCATTGCAACTTGCATTACTCATTGTTGCATTTAATTTTAATGAATCAGGTTGTGTAATAGTTGCATTGTTTATAGTTGAACATCCATTGGCATCTGTTACGGTTGCTTGATAAGAACCCGCAGCAATTTGCTGGATGTTGTTTGTGTTAGCTCCTGTATTCCATGAGTAACTATATGGTGAAGTTCCACCACTTGTGTTCAATTGAATGCTGCCGTTTTTCTCACCATTGCAATTTGCATTTGTAATTGAGGAAGTCGCCTGCAATACTGCATTTGGTTGCGATACTGAATATGATTTTATTACATTACAATTTCTGCTGTCTGCAATAGTAACTGTGTAAGTGCCTGCTGTTAGATTTTGAATTTGAGCTGTGGTAAATTGGTTGCTCCATACAAATGAATATGGCGCAGTTGCTCCAATCACTGATAACTGAATTTTTCCGTTTGCACCATTGTAGCAAGCTATGTTTGCAATTGCAGCAATTACAGTAAATGAGTCTGGTTGAGTGATAGAAAAAGATTCTGTATTTGAACATCCATTTGCATCCGACACCGTTACAGTATAGTTGCCTAATCCAATTGAACTTTGATGTTTTGTTTGAATTCCATTGCTCCAAGCAAAAGTGAATGGCGCAGTACCACTTGTAACATTCAATTGAATTGCTCCGTCATTTTGATTGAAGCAAGTTAGGTTTTTTGTTGTGCCACTAACATTCAATGCCGC
>CAZKHZ010000124.1:0-11176 GCA_964552715.1 uncultured Chitinophagaceae bacterium
CACAACAAATACAAATACAAAGGCATCCGATTTTTCGGATGCCTTTTTTGTTTTATAAAATTGTAAACTAACTTAATCATCACTCACAAAGTGTAAGCTTAGTAAGCGCTTTTATAAATTATGACTCACGAGATACGATTGCGCCAACAGGGAAAAACCTTTCGGATGGCAATACGGAGTAAGAACTTGTTTTCTTCAACTTTACGGATAGGGCAATGCACACTGCGTATAAAATGCAGCTAAGCCTTGACACAAAACATAAATGCAGTATATATTGAGAAGGGTAAATTTTTAACTAATCGAGTATCCAGCCTCCATAGATGTAATTAAAGGAAGATGCGCTGGCACTAGTATTTTCTAATGCACTGATTGGAATAAGCTATGCGAGTTCGGCTTTTCCATTTTACAGCATTTCTATTTACAAAAGCTGCTATACCATCTTTAATAAGGAATGAAATATCTACCTATTACAAAACCGAAGCCATCTGTTCGTACTTTTTGGCTTCCTTTCTTTTTTTGAGTGCGTGGTAGGCATAGGCTAGCTCCAAAATTGCACTCTTATATTTGGGGTCTAAGGCAAAAGCCTGCAAAGCATAAGTTTCAGCCAACTTATATTCTTTGCATTGGTTGGCAGCAAAAGCGGCTTGATAAAGGAGTTCCTTTTTTTCGGTAAAAACTTTGGCGGCAATCTTCAATTGCACTAAAGCCTCTTTATACATTTTCTGGTTTAGGTAAACGCTGCCAAGTCCTGCATTTATATTTGGATTTTTTTCTGTCTGCAGGGCTTTGAGGTAATAGATTTTTGCCTTTTCATAATCTTTGGCATCACTGTATAGCAAAGCGATTTCATAATTCAACGTTGCGCTTTTGTCATCAAATTGCATGAGCTTTTCGTAAACGGCAAGTGCCTTATCGCGCTGTTTTGTTTGCTTGTATATTTTGCCCAAAAGCAACAATATGTCCTTATCATTTGGCAAAAGTTCTAGTGCCCTTTCAAGGTTCACCTGTGCCAATCGCAAGTCTTCTAAAGCATAATGCACCTCACCAAGATTGTAGTAGGATGCAGCAAACTTATCGTCCTTTAAAACACTTTGGCGAAATTGTTCTCGTGCCTTGATGTAATCTTTTAGCCGCAAATAACTAACACCCATCAGGTTGTAGGCATCGGCTCGGTTGTGGTCTTTATTAATCAACAATTCATAAGTTTCGATGGCTTTGGGATATTCTTTATTGTAGAAATAGGCATTAGCCATGTAAAAAATAGCAGCGGTATCGTCTCTGTTATTCAACAAATGCAGCGCGTAGCACACTACAGCCGAATCGTATAAACCACGGTTGTAAAAGGAATTGCCTAGTACGCGTAAATCGTTTTTGATGGAGGGAACTTCTACCTCATTGCGCTTGTTGAAAGACACATTGAGGGTTTGCATACGCACTTTAGTTTTTATCGAAAGTTGCTTCTCTCCTATCGAATCATATACCGTAGCCAGCAGGCTAAGTGTTTCGCGGTCGTTTGGGTCAATTGAAACTGCCTTTTGAAAAGCACGAACGGCTTCCAGATAATTGCCTTCGTACATATTTACAATGCCAAGCGATTTATAATAACGCGGGTTCATTGTTTGCTGTGCAGAAACAGAGTGTGCACAGGCAAAAATAAAACAGGCTGCAATAAATAGAATTGGGCGATATAGAGCCAATTTGTGTATTTTAAGAAAGCGAAAAGTACAGCAATTAATGAATTTCACAAATCATCGCTTCAATACTACGCACAATCTCTGCCACATCAATTTGATTCATACAATTGAAATGACCTTTGGGACATTCATTTCTTCCAAACTTTGTGCAGGGGCGACAATCAAGATTTTTCACTTCCACAATTTTAGAAAGCGGCTCTGATTTGCCGAAGTAAGGAGCCACCCCAAACACTGTGCTTGTGCTGCCCCAAATAGAAACCAAAGGCTTATTAAATGCAGGTGCTATCTGTGTCAAACCTGTGTCGTTACCAATAACTATTTGCGCTTGCTTAACTAAAGAAACCGACTGATTTAATGTAAACTTTCCGCAGGCATTGAATATCTGGGCTTCAAATTGCGCTGCGATAAAATTTCCGCGCGCAGCGTCTTCCTTTCCACCTATCAAAACAAATTTTTTGCTTGGGTACAACTGCAGTAATTTTTTGATACCATCTACAACCTTATCGTTAGGCAAAACCTTAGTAAAATATTTTGCTCCGATTATCCATGCAATGTAATTTCCCTCAAAGTTTTTTGGCAAAGCTATTGCTACATTTACGATATCATTTTCGGCAAGAAAATAATCTAAGCCCAGCCCGTCATTCTGCACGCCTATTGCTTTGCAAGTCTCAAAATATCTATCAACAAGATGAATATCTTTTGGAATAAGATTGATTTTAAAAGTAGTGAGTAAATACTTTTCAATATTCAGTTTGGGAAATGAATATGACTTGACGAACAATAGACTTTTGATAATGAATGTGCGCAGGTTATGATGCAAGTCTATGACCACATCATAGTTTTCGGCTCTAAGCAGTTTTATAGTTTCAAGCAGCGATTCATTTAATAATATGAGTTTATCAATGTGCGGATTGTGTGCTACAATGTCTGCAAACTGTGCCTTTGTAAGAAAATGAATTGCTGCATCGGGGTGGCGTTTACGAATACAACGCACCACAGGGGATGTTTGCGCAATGTCGCCAATAGATGAAAAACGGATGATGAGAATCTTCATTAAAATGGATTCAAAACTAAATCAATTTTCTTTTCAAAGAAACGCTCATCTGCTTAGCTTATTATTGCAGCGTGAATTGGATATACAAAATTGGTGATTCAAAAACATTTATTTATAAAGTTGAAGCAAAAGATACAGCAAGCTTTGCAAGCGGAGAAGTGCATCCTGTGTATGCCACATTTGCCATTGCCCGCGATGCTGAGTGGTGTAGCAGATTGTTTGTTTTAGATATGAAAGATGAAAACGAAGAAGGCATTGGCACCTTTGTTGAAATCAAACACCATGCCCCTGCTTTTGTAGGCGAAGAAGTTATTTTTGAATCTACAATTGATGAATTGTCGCATAATGCCATAAATTGCTCCGTGAAAGCAAGTGTAGGAAACAGAATAGTTGCCACTGGAAGAACCAGACAAAAAGTTTTACTAAAAACAAAACTTGCACAACATTTTGAAGCCATAAGAAATCTTAAAACCCATTGACAGAAGTAATAAAATGAAAAAACAAGCCGACATAAAGATTGTGAACCGCGATGCGCGATTCGGCTTTGAGCTTTTAGAAGAGTATGAAGCTGGAGTAATGCTTACAGGCACAGAAATTAAAAGTCTGCGCATGGGTGGGGGCAGTTTTAATGATGCCTATTGCATAATGAAAAGTGGAGAGTTGTGGTTAAAGAATTTGCACGTTCCTGAGTATTCTTATGGCAACATCAACAATCATGTGCCAACACGTTTGCGAAAGTTGCTGCTAAAAAAAAGAGAGCTTGATAAGATAGATGCTAAGATCAGGGAGAAGGGATTGACCATTGTGCCTGTTGAACTTTTTATGAGTGACAGGGGTTTTATAAAAGTGAGGGTGGCAATGGCGCGCGGCAAAAAAACATTTGATAAGCGCAACACAATTAAAGACCGCGATGTGAAACGCGAATTGGACAGAGTTAAAAAGATGTACAAATAAATTATGGGCTTAATAGCAGTAGAAGGATTACAGTTTTATGCGCATCACGGCTACTATAAAGAAGAGCAGGTGTTGGGCGGCAAATACACTGTAGATATATACATGGATGTAAACTTTAGTGAGGCTGCCGATGCCGATGATTTGAAGAAAACAATAGACTACGAAAAGGTATATAGCCTTACCAAGCAGGAAATGGCAATACACAGCAAGTTGATAGAACATGTTTGCAAACGCATTGCATATACAGTTAAAAATAACTTTGCAGAAATTGAGCATCTAAAAGTGCGCGTGAGCAAACACAATCCACCATTGAAAGGTAATGTAGAAAGAGTGTTTGTGGAGATTGAGTTGTAGCAGATAGTGGAGCTCACCTACCTTGCCGCTGCCCTTTCTTCCAATAATTTCTGCAATGCTACCATTTCATCGCGCAGCTTAGCAGCTTCAAGAAAGTTAGTGTCTTTGGCGGCTTGCAACATGCGTTCTCGCGTTGCCTCAATAGTTTTATGCAATTGCTCAGAGTTCATGTACTGAATGACTGGCTCCGCAGCGACCGACACCGTTTCTTCTGGCTCCACATAAGCATTTATTGGCGAAGAACGAATATCCAACACACTTGTTTGGCGCATGATTTCTTCTCTGCTTTTGAAAACAGTTTGAGGCGTAATGCCATGCAATTCGTTGAAGGCAATTTGTTTCTCTCGTCTGCGATTAGTTTCATCAATAGTAAGCTGCATACTATTGGTAATTTTATCGGCATACATAATTACCATACCATTTGCATTTCGTGCCGCACGACCAGACGTTTGAATTAAGGAGCGTTTATTGCGCAAAAAACCTTCCTTATCTGCATCTAAAATCGCAACAAGTGAAACCTCGGGCAAGTCCAATCCCTCACGCAAAAGATTCACACCTATCAACACATCAAACTTGCCCAGACGCAAATCGCGAATGATTTCAATTCTATCTAGTGTATGTACTTCACTATGTATGTAGCGGCACTGCACACCAAAGCGGGTAAGGAATTTAGTAAGCTCCTCAGCCATACGTTTGGTGATAGTAGTAACCAATACACGCTCTTTCTTCTTCACGCGCTCATTAATTTCGTCCATCAAATCATCCATTTGATTCAGGCTTGGGCGCACTACTATTGGTGGGTCAAGCAATCCTGTTGGACGCACCACTTGTTCAACAATTAATCCCTCTGTTCTGCCCAATTCAAAATCACCGGGTGTTGCACTCACATACACAACTTGGTCTTGTATGGCTTCAAATTCAGGAAAACTTAAAGGGCGGTTATCTAATGCCGAAGGCAGGCGGAAGCCGTATTCCACCAATGTCATTTTGCGCACTTTATCGCCACCGCTCATGCCGCCAATTTGTGGCACCGATACGTGGCTTTCATCAATCACCATTAAAAAATCTTGCGGAAAATAATCGAGCAAACAATATGGACGAGTGCCGGGTTGCCTTCTATCTAAGTAACGCGAATAGTTTTCAATACCGCTACAATAGCCAAGTTCGCGCATCATTTCCATGTCAAACTCCACACGCTCCTTCAGTCGAGCTGCTTCCTGATGTTTGCCGATTTCTTTGTAGTAAGTAACCTGCTTCTCCAAGTCCATTTTTATCTCATCCATTACCTGCTTCAGCAGTTCGCGCGAGGTAACATACATGTTTGCGGGAAAAATCGCCACGTTGCCCGGTCTGCCGATAGTTCTGCCATTGCCAGGGTCAAAGGCTTCTACAATTTCTATTTCATCGCCAAAAAAAGTGATGCGATAAGCATAATCCACATAAGGCAAAACGATTTCAACCGTGTCGCCCTTCACTCTAAAAGTTCCGCGCTTTAAATCTACATCACTGCGCGAATACAAAGCATCTACCAAGCGTAGCAAAAAAGCATTGCGCGCTATTTTTTGCCCTTCCGTAACACGTACAATTCCCTGCTCAAAATCAACAGGGTTGCCCATACCATAAATACAACTTACCGAAGCAACCACAATGATGTCGCGCCTGCCCGATAACAACGAAGCAGTTGTGCTCAATCGCAGCTTTTCAATTTCTTCATTGATGGCTAGGTCTTTTTCGATGTAAGTATTGGAGGAGGGAATGAAAGCCTCGGGCTGATAATAATCGTAATAAGAAACAAAATACTCAACTGCATTTTCAGGAAAAAACTGCTTAAACTCGCCATACAATTGACTCACCAAGGTTTTGTTGTGCGACAGAATCAGCGTGGGTTTATTTACCTGAGCAATAACATTTGCCATGGTGAATGTTTTGCCCGAACCTGTAACACCCAACAATACCTGATGTTTCTCGCCAGCATTGATGCCTTCAACCAATTGTTGAATTGCTTCGGGCTGATCACCAGAGGGTTGGTACTTTGTATGTAGTTTGAAATCCATTATTGGAGGGCGAAAGTAAGCATTCGCAAAACAAGAAAAAGGTATTGAGCAATTTTTGCCATTTTATTACCTAAATCTATCCTCGCTCAAATTAACATTCATTTTTACGGTATAAAAGAGCTACTAATTCAACACCACTCTTGTTGTTGCTTTTCCTTTTTCGGTTTCGGCAATCACGGCATAAACACCTTTGGGAAGCGATTGTGTATTTATTTGAAATACACTTTTGCTTTCCTTTTCAAACCAAATAGTTTGACCCATTGCATTTACAAGCGCAGCGGATGTAAGCTGAATCTTTTTGCTGGTGATGTTTAACCAAGTACTTGCAGGATTGGGATACACAAGCAAATCATCTTTCCATACAACTTCATCCATACCAACTTCAATAGAAGTTTTATCCTTTTTGATATTTGAGCGAGTAGTGTTGATAGCTGCGCGCGAGGGCGTGCAAGATATTGCCCAATTGGCATCTACTACATAGTTTGCATCGGGAAAAGAACTAAAGGTAATGTCGGTTTAAGTAGCATTGGTGCCGGGTATATTGCCTATAGGGAAGAAGCTACCATTGTTGATGGCATCGCGATAAAAATTGAAAGATAGAATGGGGTTCAACTGACCTTCAATTTGATAGAATGTCCATTGAAAGTTGCCATTGGCAAGGTTTTGTAAGTGAATAGTTGAGTGAAATGGACTGCGGGCAGATTCCACCCCGCAGGTATCAATGGTAGAAAGTTTATAGCGATAAGAAGTAACATTTGGGTTGGCAGCATAGTCGTGGTATTCGCTTAAAGAATCATAAGGCACGGAACCTATTTTAGTATAAACATTAGTAGCTGTTTCGCGGTAGATGTAGTAGCTGTCAATGAAGGTGGAGGCTTGCTTTTCCCAAACTATAATGTTGTGTGTGCTTTGGCTATCTACAGTTACAAGGCAGATGTTTGGCGCGGGTGTTGTGCTGCGCAAAATGCTTAACGTTTGTGCATAGCTAAACCCACAAGCGTTGCTGAATGCCTTTACAGAAATAGTTCCAGGTGTGCCGTTAGATACTACAGTAATGGAAGTTGAATCGCTGCTGCCCACCCAACCGCTGGGCAATGTCCATTGGTAGCTGTCGGCATTTTGCACTGGGTTGATGCTGTAAGTTAAGGTTGTGTTGGGGCAGTTTACGGTAGTCAAGCCATTAATGATACCGGGCATGGTGGTAAGGCAATTGTAAAGGCGAGCGATGCGGTTGCGAGGGGTGTTGTTGTAAACTGTAAAAAATCCATGAATAATAAGCTTGCCATCTGCTTGAATCGCAGCTTTCCCTAAGGCGTTATTGGGTCCGGAGCCAACTAAAAATGTAGTATCAATATTACCATTGACTTTGAGTTTTACCAAGCAAGGTGCAGGCTTATTATCAAAATTTGCGAAGCCACCTGTAATAAACATATCGCCATTACTTAAAAGTTTAACCCCGCTAACCCCATTATCGGCACCAACGCCAATATAGAAATTCAAATCGCGCTGTCCATCGGGTATTAACCTAACAAGCCTGCCGCGCGGTTGCCAATCGTATTGAATAAAATTGCCACCCACCACATAATCTCCATTTGATTGAATGGCAATATCTGTTACAGCACGGCTGGCACCGGGTATGGAGACAAAGGTGCTGTCGCGGGTTCCATCGGCATTCACTCTGGCAATTCTGAAGTTCAACTCATTATTTGATAAACCACCGTAATGCACAAAATCACCCCCTATCATCAACTTGCCATCGGCTTGTGGAATGATAACCAATATTGAACCATCGGCACCGAAGGAAGCATCCCAAGCGGGGTCGGGTGTGCCATTGGGCAGTAGGCGAATAATGCGGTTGAAAACTTGATTATTATAGCTAGTAAAATTGCCCCCTACCAATATCATACTATCGGGTTGAATTGCTACACACAAAACTCGGTCATTAAATCCTGAATCCACATGTAATGACGTATCAATTGTGCCATCAGCAAACAGTCGGCAAAGCCCTCTTGAGTAAGTGGTATCAAAATAATTAAAATCACCAGCCACTAAAATTTTCCCATCATTTTGTAAAGCAAAACTACTTACCCTGTGATTGGCACCAGCACCTATTTTAAATGTAGTATCCAAATTGCCATCTGGCATAAGTCTAGCAATTCTGTTAACTGCTATGCCACGGTAGCTAGTAAAATCTCCTCCAATCAAAATTTTGCCATCGGCTTGAATGGCAGTTGTATGTATATTGTCGTTGGCACTTGTACCTGGGTCGAAGCTAAGGTCAACCGCACCGGGCTGTGCCATAGCACCCATCGAAATGAGGACTATAAATGTTGTGTAAATGTGTTTTAGCATATATACTGTTTATGGTTTAGACTTTCCAAGTTTCTAAAACTTGGAAAGTCTGATGTCTGAGATACTATCAGTTGTAAAATTACTACTCCATCCCTTCATTATCTGCCAATGCGGGCAAGTTTTCCTTGTTTGTAATATTATGAAATTGTTGATACTTCTCTTTACCTCCAAACATTTCCAGAACTTTTTCTTTCTGCAATTTACTTGGCTTTTCTGTTACAATTCTACCAAAAGAACTATATGGATAATCTTTGTAGTCTTTACAAATACTATGCAACTCTGGGTTAGCATGAATGTAGTGTATTACCTTTTGCAGATAGGCATTATTATCAACCTGCTTTCTTTTGAAATTTTTCTGAAACAAGCTGCCAATCCTGCCATCTTGTTTATTGATAGACTTTGAATAGCTCATAAAAAACAGACGAAATTGTCGGCTGATTACTTTTTCAGGCGAACGTTGCGGTTGGGTTTTCAGGGTTAGACCTTCCAAGTTTTTAAAACTTGGAAAGTCTGTGTCTGCAAAGTCTCCCTTACCCCCAACTATTCCCTCCCATTCGCAGGGGTCTTTCACCTTCACCAACAAATGAAAATGATTAGGCAACAAACAAAAAGCATAAGTATCTAAAAAGCCGCTGAGGTAGAAATCATACTTCTTTAAAAAGTAAATGTAGTTCTGGTGGCAGGTAAAAATATTCTCGCGATTATTCCCCCTGTTGTAAATATGAAAAAAGTTATTTGGCGTAATAGGCGGATAGAAATTCATGCCATAAATGTACCACTCTGCTTTGAAATTGCAATTCCGATTCCATTTTAGACTTTCCAAGTTTTTAAAACTTGGAAAGTCTCCACCCCCTAAAAACACATTTGTAAAATTTGCGGTTCAACAAAAAACCCGCCCCCCACAACATTCTTCAACGGAGCCCACAACATTTTTTTGCGTAGCACACTCGTTTAACATTGATTTGCGGGCGAATTAAAAAATCACCCTTAGCGGTGATTGTTTAAAAAATAAAAGATTCAATCATTTGTAAACTGAAAGGCATGAAACAAAAATCGCACAAAACTGCCCTTCATAAAATAGACAACAAAATACACAATATGCAAACATTTACAGTTTCCTCCGGCTCCAACAGCCAACTTAGCCAACGCGAAGTGCAAATGCTCGAATTGGTTTCTGATGGGCTCGATTCACAAACCATAGCAGGGCAACTTTTTATCAGCACCAACACCGTGCAAACCCACCGCAAAACCATCATCAAAAAAATGCAAGCCATCAACATGATACATGCCGTGGCAAAGGCTTTTAAATGTAAAATATTGAGTTAGATAATAGACTTGAGAGGAGAGACCTGAGATAATAGATATTAGACAATAGTTATTAAACAATAGAACTTAGAAGACAGATATGAGAAAGCAGATGATAGATATTACAACAATCCAGATAGCTATCGGGAAAGAGCCAAACATTACAGGCTTTGGGCATGAGTCTAAATACTTTGAGCAGGCGAATTGCCATTGGGGGGTGGCAGCTTACAGACCTGTCGGGGGCTTCCCGATTATCAGCGGAGTATCTCCCAGCTCTGGGAGCACCCTCGCTACATTCAGCAGAGCCTCTACCAGAACTGGGAGCACCCCCACTACATTTAGCGGAGTATCCACCAGAACTGGGAGTATCCCCACTACATTTAGCGGAGCCTCCACCAGAACTGGGAGTACCACCGCTGCATTCAGCGGAGTATCCACCAGCACTGGGAGCACCCCCACTACATTTAGCGGAGCCTCCACCAGAACTGGGAGCACCCCCGCTACTTTCAGCGGAGCCTCCACCAGAACTGGGAGCACCCCCGCTACTGTCAGCGGAGCTTCTACCAGCCACATAATCAATCACTTATATAATTGCTTTTTGGAAGTATATTTTGTTGTAAGCAACTTAATTTTTCATACATAAAACAAACAATTTATCATCATGGGAAACATTACAAGAAGACTAGTACAGAGTGTTATAGCACTTAAAAAAGCAGTGAACAAGGGCACACAAATGAACAACAGCCTGAATCTGGCAGACCGATTTTTACCACCTGCTTATGAATTAGAATTAAACAATGCCAACAATAGTTTAAACACTGATTACAACGATGTAGGAATTGCAAAAGGTAATTATGACAACAATAACCTGAATCTGCGCCTCGAAACCGAAAAAATGCGCAAATTCAGTGGACATTTTGTTCAGGTATTAAACCTTGCCATCGACCGCGATGACGATGACTTTAAGCCAGGCGACCGCGGTTACTACCACCTGCCCGATGCCACGGTGCCTAATATGGATTCGGAAGAAAATACATTTTCGTGGACAGAAATCCTCATAGCGGGCGAAGCCAACCGCCTTGCCGCCAAACCCTTGGCAGTAGCAATGAGCAACCCGAATATCGGCAAAGTAACCCTATTGCACACTACCGCCACCAGCTATTTAGTTCAAGAAAATTTATTGGTAACCAAATTGAATACTGAAAGGGCTAGGCTCAACGAATACCTTGAACCCGGCAAAATTTTTATTGCCAAACTGTGGAACTATGTAGAAACCCAATATCTGGAATTGCCCGATGAAACAAGGCGTAACATGATGCGCGAATGGGGTGTGGTGTTTGTAAGCGAAGGTGAACCAATTACACTTTCTGGTTTGGTGAAAAATGGTGCAGGTGCGCCAATTCAAGGAG
>CAZKHZ010000125.1:0-4566 GCA_964552715.1 uncultured Chitinophagaceae bacterium
GCATATTTTATCCCAAGATGGCACACACGTGTCGCGTGTGCCATAAAAATAGATTTCTTACCGCCCTTGTTTAAGTCTGATCTTTACAACAAACGAGATTGCTTCGTACCTCCCCGCTTGTCCGGACGAAGCGCAAAGACAACAACTCTAGCCCCGAAAGACACCGTCATGGCGAGGCACGAAACCATCTCTTCCAATCTTTTGTGTAGATTTCTAAAAATTTCCACTGTGAAAATATTGATTACGGGAGCAACCGGCAATGTTGGCTTATCGGTTCTAAAAGCCCTAGAAAACTATAATAATAAATTACAAATTGATGCAGGGCTTAGAAATATAGCAACAGACAGGGCAAAGCTACAAGGCTTTAATGTTTCATTAGTTTCTTTCGATTTTGAGAACGAGGCAACTTTTAAACCTGCACTTCATAACATTGATGTGCTGTTCTTACTTCGACCACCGCAACTGGCAGATGTTTCAAAGTTTTTTGACCCATTAATTCAAGCAGCAGTTCAAGCAAAAATTAAGCATATAGTTTTTTTATCAGTGCAAGGTGTTGAGAACAGCAAAATCATCCCTCACCATAAAATTGAAAAGCTAATTGTAGCCAGTAAAATTCCTTATACCTTTTTGCGCCCCGCATATTTTATGCAAAACTTTACTACAACCTTACACAACGACTTGGTAAAAAACCATAGAATTTATTTGCCCGCAGCGCAAGCAAAGTTTACAATAATAGATGTAGAAGATATTGGAGCGGTAGCAGCTAAAATTTTAACTGAGCCACAAAGCCACATCAATAAAGGTTATGAATTGACCAATAACGAAACCTTGACATTTGCTGAAATGGCTGAAAAAATAAGCAAGGGAATTGGAAAGACAATACAATTTGTGTCGCCTAATTTGTTGCAATTCTTTTTCACTAAACGAAAAGAAAATGTGCCTTCTATGTTCATCCTTGTAATGATAATGTTGCATTACTTTCCACGATTTAAAAAGACACCCAGCACAAGCCATTGGGTAAAATCTATCACAGGGCAAGAACCAAAATCATTCGACAGCTTTGTTCTTTCAAACAAAAAGCAACTGCAATAAAATGAGTTGAGAGGTTAGTGTTGAGAGGTTGGAGGATATTCCAAATCATAAATCTGCAATCGTTCATCCGTAGTTCAACTAAAGTTGAGAGGATGGCTGTTCCAAATCATAAATCTAAAATCATAAATCTAAAATCTCCAAACCTACCCGTCTCATTGCCAAATGTGATAATTATATAAACTTTATGTGAAGTTGTATAAAACAAAAAAGGCAATCCACATAAATATTTGTTATCCACAATTATGGAATACAACAATGAAGAAAGCACAAACGGCAGAAGCCCCGGACAGTAGTCGAAAATCACTCGAACTTTTAGATGAACTAAGGCATAGTAATCAGCTATTAAACGAGGCACAAGAAATTGCCTGCATAGGTAGTTGGTCTGTAAATTTAATAGACCACACCGTTAATAAGACCGATGAATACTATCGTATTATTGAACATAACAAAGCCGACTATAAAGCCGCTAATTTAAGTTTCCTCGACTTTGTTCACCCCGATGACATCAAGCGAGCATACAGTGTAGAAGAGCAGGCAAAAAAAGACCATCAACCTTTTTCTTATGAAGTGCGTCTGCTCGTTCCAAGCGGTGCATTGAAGTATGTGAGCATTGTAGGTAAAGTAATTATCAATAAAAAAGGTGAAGCAATAGAATTGCATGGCACCATTCAAGACATTACCGAAAAAAATGAGACCGTCAGAAAACTTAGAGCAAAAGAACACGAAATACTGCTTGCAGATGAAGCAGTGTATCAAAGCCTAGCATTTAGTAATGGGGTGATATCAGCCCTCAGTTCACACATAGCGGTAATTGACAAAACAGGAACTGTCATATCAGTAAACAAAGCATGGGAAGAATATTCAATAGCAAATGGCGAAACCACTTTGGCGCGCACCTCCATCGGCAGTAACTATTTTGATGTATGTAAAAAGGCAATGGTTGATGGTAATGCACTTGCTGGAGAAGCGTTGAAGGGAATCCTCACTGTGCTCAGCAAAAAAAAGCAAGATTTTGAATTAGAATATCCCTGCCACTCGCCCAACTCCAAGCGTTGGTTTTCGCTGCGGGTAAGGAATATTGAAAGTGACACACCCAAAGTAGTAATAGCACACCAAGATATAACCACCCGAAAAAAAGCAGAAACACGCATTCAAGCCTCCGAAGAAAGGTATAGGCGTTTGTTTGAAAGCGCACATGACGGCATATTGATATTGACTGCCGAAAATGGAAAAATTGTAGATGTAAATCCCTATCTCATAAATATTCTGGGATATACTAAACAAGAAATAATGGCTAAAGAGCTTTGGGAACTTGGCTTTTTTAAAGATAAAACAGCTTCACAAATTGCCTTTTTAGAATTGCAGCAATTTGGCTACATCAGTTACGATGATTTGCCGCTTAAAACCAAAGAAGGTATAGAAATAAAAGTGGAGTTTGTGAGCAATGTATATGCTGAAAATGGGAAACAGGTAATTCAATGCAACATACGCGATGTAACAGCGCGTAAAAATGCCGAGGTAGTGTTAAAGGCAAGTGAAGAAAAATTCCATTCACTTTTTGAAAACATGCAAGAAGGATTTGCCCATTGTAAAATGATTTATGAGAACGATGAAGCCGTTGATTTTATTTACCTCGATGTAAATACAAAATTTGAAGTGCTAACAGGGTTAAAAAATGTAACGGGTAAAAAAGTAAGTAAGGTAATTCCAGAGTTAAAAAGTAAAGACCATGCCTTATTTGAAATTTACGACAACGTAGTTAAAACAGGCATCTCGGTTAAAACAGAATACTTCATAAATGCTTTAGCAATGTGGGTTTATATTACCGTTTACCGCACACCCCAGCATAATTTTGTAGCAGTGTTTGATGTAATTGACGAACGCAAAAACGCAGAAGATGCGCTGAAAAAACTAAACAAGCAATTAATTGAAAGCATAACCGAAACAGAAAAAACTAAAGATTATTACAAATCGCTTATTGAAAATAGCAGCGATGCCATTATGATTATTGATGCTGCCGGAAACATGGGCTATCAATCTCCAGCTGTTGAAAGAATAGGAGGGTTTTCGCAACAGGATTTATATGGTAAAAACCCTATAGAGTTTATGCATCCTGACGATATAAGCAACTTTGCTGAATCAATGACGAAACTAATAAGCAAGCCTGAAACCTTCGTTGCAAAACAATATCGCCTCCGCAACAAAAACGGAGCGTATATCTGGATAGAAGGAACTATCGCCAATCGGTTAAATGATGAAAATATTAAAGGATTAATAAGCAACTTTCGCGATATAACTGATAGAAAAACTGCTGAGGCAGAAATTATAGCCCTCAACGAATCGCTCGAAAGGAAAATTTTGGAGCGCACCACTGCCTTGCAACATTCCAATGACGAATTGAAAGCATTTACTTATTCAGTTTCGCACGATTTGCGCGCTCCGCTGCGTGCCATCAATGGTTTTTCTGCTATTATCTTAAAAGAATATTCGGCTAAACTAAATGACGATGGCAAGCGCATGTTTACTTTAGTGATGGATAGTGCCACCAAAATGGGGCAGCTTATTGACGACTTATTAAACTATTCGCGCGTAGGAAACACCGAACTGTCCGTCTCCAACACCGATATAAGTGAAATTGCACATCAAGTAGAGCGAGAACTAAAACATGCTCATCCTAATTCAAATGTAGAATTAGTGATAGACAAAATGCCAAAAATAATGTGCGACCACTTACTGGTGCACCAAGCTTTACAAAACCTCTTAGGCAATGCCTTTAAGTACAGCGCAAGCAAAGCAGCTCCGTTAGTGCATTTTGGTGCTTATGAAGAATTTGGAGAAACTGTATTTTATGTAAAAGATAACGGTGCGGGTTTCGATATGCGCTTTAGCGATAAATTATTCAGCATGTTTCAGCGGCTACATGCTGCAAGTCAATTTGAAGGCACTGGTATAGGGCTATGTATTGTGCAACGCATAATTCAAAAACATGGAGGCAGAATATGGGCTGAAGGCGAAGTGGACAAAGGAGCTACCTTTTATTTCTCATTACCAAATAATAAAAACAAAACCAATGATGAACTCAACTGAAGTACTGTTAGTAGAAGACAACCCAACCGATGCCGAACTAACCATTAAAGCACTGCTCGCTGCCCATCTTTCCAACGACATTAAACATGTAATGGATGGTGCGGAAGCCCTCGATTATATTTTTTGTAAAGGCGAGTATGAAAATCGCGAGGGTAATCATCCAAACCTTATTCTGCTCGATTTGAATATGCCACGAATATCTGGCATGGATGTAATTCGCGAGTTGAAAGCAAACGAGCAAACCAAAACCATTCCTATCATAGTGCTTACATCTTCTAATCTCGACCCCGACATTGCAACTGCATATAAGTTAGGAGTGAACAGTTATATCGTTAAGCCAGTTGAATTTGATCAGTTTGCAAAATCAGTTGCCGAATTGGGGCATTA
>CAZKHZ010000125.1:4666-10895 GCA_964552715.1 uncultured Chitinophagaceae bacterium
AAAGCTATTGGTAGAAACAAAGACGACAACGCTGCCCCCGAAAGACCCCGTCATGGCGAGGCATGAAGCCATCTTTTACAAGTTGCAAACTTTGTACAAACACAGCCCAAATAGTAAGCCATATAAAATACCAACCGGCAAACCGCCATAAACTTTTAATTCCAAAATTCTTTTGAATGAACTTAGATTGATTTTATGTAAAAACTAAAATGATGGGAATTACGAAACGCTTTTGGTAGTAAATTTTCTAACAAAACCGTAAATCACTAGCAGTAATACCACAACTACCAGGCTCCACTTTAAAGAAGTAAGCGAAGAAGACAATCTTATCTGCCAGTCGGCAATATCTGGGTAATAGAAATGCAGCGAAGCAATACCAATGTTTTCTAAATAATCTACTATAAGTATCGCTAATGGAAACAAGTGAACATTTTGCCAAACAGTACCTTTTGGGTCGGGTGTTTTGTAAATTAACGCAACAATAATTACCAATAAAAAAGTGTAGGCAATAGGATAAAATGAGTCAGCACCCAAACCAAACTTAATGGCATAATCTCTCGACTCGGGCGTGTACTCAGCTAAGTAAACGCGGGCACTATCTGGTGAATAGCTGAATTGCAAATCAAGGATTTTTACATCCCTTCCTCCACTAAGTTCTTTAAATTTTTTAGCCCCGTTGGGCATTATAAAAGCCCCAAAAAAGATGTAAAGTATTATTGCAGCAGTGAGAATTTTCCAGTCCGCTATAGATGAAAAGTAGCGTGAAATTTGTGTAATCATAAATTGAAGAAAGTAAAAAAATATTAGAGTTTAGAAATAGAAATAAGGTATCAACGAATCTCTAACATTGCAAAGTTATACATCTACAGTTCAATCGCGCTTCTAAACCCATAAATCTAAAATCAAACCCACATATTTGCGCCCATGCAAACCATTACATCTACAAATTTTCAATTTCCAGATCAGCAATCTGTATATCACGGCAAGGTGCGCGATGTTTATTTTTTTCAAGATAAAATTGCCGTTATCGCCAGCGACCGAATTTCTGCCTTCGATTTTATTTTGCCAAAACCAATTCCATATAAAGGGCAAGTGCTCAATTTGATTGCTTATCATTTCCTTCAAAACACCAAAGATATTTGTCCAAACTGGTTGCTTTCTGTGCCACATCCCAACGTTGCTATTGGTTTGAAATGCACACCTATCAGGTTAGAAATGGTAGTGCGTGGCTATCTTGCTGGTCATGCAGCACGCACCTACAGCAGTGGCATTCGCACGCTTTGCGGTGTGCAACTCCCCGATGGTTTGATAGAAAACGACCGCCTGCCACAGCCAATTATCACCCCCGCCACCAAAGCCGAAGAAGGACATGACGAAGACATTTCAAGAGAGGATATTTTAAAACGAAATATCCTTACAGAAGAAGTGTATGCCACATTAGAAAAGTATGCGCTTGCATTGTTTCAACGCGGCACTGATATGGCAGCCAAACAAGGGCTGATTTTAGTGGATACTAAGTATGAATTCGGCTTACACAATGGTGAAGTGTATCTCATTGATGAAATTCACACGCCCGATTCTTCGCGCTATTTTTATGCCGATGGATTTGATGAAAGGCAAAGCAAAGGCGAACTGCAACAACAGCTTTCAAAAGAGTTTGTGCGCCAATGGTTAATAGAAAATAACTTTCAAGGAAAAGACGGACAGCAAATGCCCGATATGCCCGATAGCTTTGTAAATGAAATCACCGACAGATATATTCATCTGCACGATATGGTTACAGGCACTAATTTTGATAAAAAACAAAGCGATAACCTGCTAAAGGAAATAGAAGAAGCTGTGCTTAGAAATCTGTAAGAATTTCACTTAAAACAGACCGAATAATTCTGCATCAATGCGTTGAATTACTTCACCTAACGCATTTTTGTCATCGGCAAAGTTTACCTTCTCTACATCAATAATCAAGATGCGACTATCGGTGTAAGAAGTAATCCACTTTTCGTAATATTCGTTCAATCTGCGTAAATAATCCAAGCGCAAGTTATCTTCATACTCTCTGCCCCTGCGTTGAATTTGATTAACCAAAGTAGGTACCGAAGCACGCAGGTAAATCAACAAGTCAGGTTTTCTGATTAAAGCACTAACGGTTTCATAAAGACTTCTATAATTTTCAAAATCGCGCGAACTCATCAAGCCCATAGCATGAAGATTTGGTGCAAAAATGAAAGCATCTTCATGTATTGATCTATCTTGAATTACTGTCTCTTCACCGTTCTGAATTTCAACAATCTGTTTGAAGCGTTGATTCAAAAAATAGATTTGAAGATTGAAACTCCAACGCGTCATTTCTTCATAAAAATCATTCAAGTATGGATTGTTGTCCACATCTTCAAACTGCGGCAGCCAACCATAATGCTTTGAAAGCAATTGTGTAAGCGTTGTTTTACCCGAACCAATGTTTCCGGCAATTGCAATATGCTTAACAGGAGGTTTTGAGCGTGCTGGTGCAGCCACTTTTTTGGTAACTTCTTGCGCTACTTTTGGTTTTGCAACAACAACCTTCTTTATTGGTTTAGCAGCCACTTTTTTAACTGGTGCAGCTTTCTTAGCGGCAACAATCTTTTTGGGCGCAATAACTTTTTTTGCAGGTGCTGCTGCTTTTTTCACCACAACTTTTTTAGCCGGAGCTTTCTTCGCTACTGCTTTTTTAGCAACTGGTTTTGTTACTGCTTTTTTCTTTGTAGAAGGTTTAGTTTTTGCCATAGAATTTCGCTCTTGTGCCGAAAATATAAAAATGTTGTTTGCTTAAAACTTTTTGAAGCCAATTATTTCTCTCACATCATTTAATGTGCGCTGTGCGCTGATGCGCGCTTTCTCTCCACCTTCGTTCAATACCTTGCTTAAATACTTATCGTCTGCCGAAATTTCTTTAATGCGCTCGCTTATTGGTGCCACAAATTTCACCATGTCTTCACCCAATTGTTTTTTGAAATCACCGTAGCGAATCGTACAATTATTGTATGCACTGTCAAAATATTCTAAAGTATCTTTTGTTGAAATCAATTGCATGATATCGAACAAATTCTGAACAGGCACAGATTTCTCAATGTTCATTTCTGTTGGACCCGAATCGGTTACAGCGCGCAGCATTTTTTTACGGATAGCATCTGGTTCATCATCTAAAAAGATAACGGTGTTTTCACCTTTCGATTTGCTCATCTTTCCTTCGCCATCCAAACTTGGAATGCTCACTAATTTTTCTTCAAAACTGAAAGCCTGCGGCTCCGGAAAATAATCTACTCCATATAAAAAGTTGAAGCGATTTACATAGTTGCGCGTCATTTCAAGGTGTTGTTGCTGGTCTTTACCCACAGGCACTTTCACCGCACGGTGAATGATAATATCTACCGCCATCAACACAGGATAGGTAAGCAAACCGGCATTCACATTGTCGGGCTGCGTGCGCACTTTTTCTTTAAAAGTGTTGGCGCGTTCTAGCTCACCTAAATACGCCAACATATTAAACACCAAATACAATTCAGGGATTTGCGGCAAATCGCTTTGGCGATACAAAACACATTTATCAGGGTCTAAACCGCAAGCCAAATATTCAATAATTGTTTGACGAACATTTGCGCTCAAATCAGCAGGTTTGGGATGCGTGGTAAGTGAATGATAATCGGCAATAAAAAAATAACTATTGTATTTTTCCTGCATTGCCACAAAACTTTTCACCGCACCGAAATAATTTCCGATGTGCTGTCTGTTGGTTGGTCTTACTCCGCTTACTACTATTTCCACTTTTATAAATTCAAGGGACGTGGGACGAAGGACAATGGACGATAGCTGCTTTGTAAAGCAAAAAACTAACATCTCACATCACATATCTCAAGTCTTATTCTAATTTTGCGCGAAGCTAAACGAATTATGAAGATAGACAACGCCTTAGTGGAACGATTGGCAGAACTTTCAAAATTAGAGTTTGATGCTGCTGAAAAAGAGCGCATTCAAAACGATTTGCAAAAGATTTTTGATTTGGTTGAAAAGCTGAATGAGGTAAATGTAGATGGCGTTGAGCCATTGATTTACATGAGCGATGAAGTAAATGTTTTGCGCAAAGATGTGGTGAAGGACACTGTTTCAAAAGCAGATGCTTTAAGCAATGCTCCGCAAAAAGATTCCGACTTTTTTAAAGTACCTAAGGTGATTAAAAAGTAATCGCCTTCACAATATTGCTGTTGAATGCGCTATTGGTGGTGCACCAAACCACTGCTTCACATTAGCCCATGTTTCGCGGAACACTTCAGAGTTTCTATAATTATCTAAATCGGTTTCGCTTTCCCATTCGCTGATTGTAAAAAACACATTTGCATTTGATGTATCCTGCAACAGATTCACTTTTGTGCAACCTTTAAATCCTGCAATCAAATCTTTCTTCTCTTCAAAAACCTGCTTAAAATCACTTTCAAACTCAGGTTTTAAAGTTAGGCGAACTATTCTTACCAACATAATTACTCTTTGTGATGAATATAAACACTGCGTTGCGCTGTAGGGTAAATAACCATATTGGTGATGTTAACGTGTGGAGGCGTGCCGCAAACATACGCCACAGCATCTGCAATATCTTCTGCCTTTAAAGGCTCGTAACCTTTGTAAACATTCTTCGCTTTTGTATTGTCGCCATGAAAGCGCACCAAAGAAAACTCTGTATCCGCAGCCCCTGGGTCAACAGAACAACAGCGAATATTGGTGCCAGCTAAATCCAAATTGATAGCTTCGTTTAAGGCTTTTACGGCAAACTTGGTGGCGTTGTAAACATTACCTTCGGGATAAACAACATGCCCCGCAGTGCTGCCAATATTGATGACGTGTCCCGAATTTCTTTCCACCATTGCCGGCAGAATTACCCGCGTAACATACAGCAGCCCTTTAATATTGGTGTCAATCATGCGCTCCCAATCGCTGAATATCCCTTCATAAACTTTGTCTTTGCCAGCAGCAAGTCCTGCATTGTTTACTAGGATATCTGGCACAATTTCTCTTTCCTGCAAATCGTTTGCCATCAAAATCACCTGCTCGTGGTCGCGCACATCAAAGCAATAACTCAACACTTTTACATCATATTTTTCGCGCAGCATTTCTCTGTCCACCTCCAATCTTTCTTCGCGCCTTCCGGTGATTATCACATTCGCCCCCAACGATGCAAATCGCTCGGCAATGGCTTTGCCAAAGCCCGAAGTGGCACCAGTTACCAAAACCCAGTTTCCGTCAAATCTTTTCATATTTATTTATAGTTGTTACTTCAAACCCCAAAATTTGAAAGGAATGTTGGAGCATTGGAAAAATGGAATGGCAAGAATGTGTTTGTATTCTATGCTTCCAATGTTCCAAATGTACATCTTTACCCAATGTAGGATTTTTTGTCATTTTCATGTCTGTTATTTTCTATTATCCGTCAGCAATCCTTGGTCTTTGTCTTTCGACCTCTAACACTTCCAAACACTTATCAACACAATTAAGCGCAAAACTTCAATTCTTTTTTTGAATTTCAATTTAAGAGATGTTCTTTTGCAACTTATTAAAAAACAAAACAAACATAGAATTTGAGTTTACCTTTCCGCCCTCGGTTCAGGGGTCCTATTAAAAAGGAAGCTGAGCATCGTATCAACGAATTTATTAAAGCACTTGAAGTTCGCGTAGTTGGCGAAAATATAGAACCAGGTGTTTATCCCACACGCGAGATTCTTACTAAGGCACTAGACATGGGTTTGGATTTGGTAGAAATTTCGCCAAATGCTACTCCACCTGTTTGCCGCATTGTTGACTACAACAAGTTTCTTTACGAAAAAAAGAAGAAGGAAAAAGAGATGAAGTCGAAAGCTGTGAAAGTGGAAATCAAAGAAATCCGCTTCACTGCCAACACCGATGACCATGACGTGGACTTTAAATCAAAACACGCAGAAAAGTTTTTGTTGGAAGGAAACAAAGTGAAAGCCACTTTGATGTTCCGTGGTCGCTCCATCGTTTTTAAAGAGCGTGGTGAGCTTTTGCTGTTGCAATTTGCCAAAAAATTGGAGGAAGTAGCAGTGGTAGAGCAAATGCCAACCCTTGAAGGAAAGCGAATGATGATGACACTTTCGCCTAAAAAGAAAAAGTAGTCTTAAATATGGCTAATCAAACATTTCGTAGGGCTTAACTTGTTAAAGTGTAATGCCTTCGTATATTTGCC
>CAZKHZ010000126.1:0-10883 GCA_964552715.1 uncultured Chitinophagaceae bacterium
GATGTAATGCACTTCTTTCCTAAATTCTCACAACACAATAATTTACATGCACTTAAGCACATTCAATTTTGAAATTGTAATGCTTGAACTTTGAAATTGCACAATTACAAATAGTCAAAATTTTTTTGTGGCATTACCTTTCAGTCTCCACTTGGCTTAGGCTGTTCCAAAGTCACACTAAGAATTATGCTTTCATCATTTGTCTCCCACCAAATTTTCACTTCTGGCTATTCATTAATCATCAACCATTAATTCCATCATCTCATCTGCGGCTTTCCCTTTGCCCCACCTGTAATTATGCTTTTAGCATTTTCTACATACCCCACCAAAAGCACAAACTACATTACTGCACTATCTGTAATTTTTCTCTGCGCACTACCCGCCTCTGCGAGCGCATTAAAGGCTGTTCAATCTGTAAATGGTAAATCCGTAATTCTGTAAATGAATAAATCCCCCACCTACCTGTTCATCACAGTAGCGCGCACCACTGTCTAGCTGCCCACCTTCACCGTCATTTTCTCCGCCTCCTTCTTAGTAAGTTTCTTAATGTTTAAATCTCCTTTACATTTAAGTATCTCAAAGATAAAAAACCCATTTTCAAACTTAAGGGGAGCTATTTGGAACTTATTGTCACATTTCAATAGATAAAATGGAAAGTGCTTTGAAAACCTTAAAGTGTTACGAACCTAAAATGCGGTACGGAACACAAAGTTTAGCTTGAGCTAGATGGCGCAATTTTTATATAAAGCCTAATGATAAGACTCGTCTTTGCCGCTTGCTAAGTATTTCTTCTCTTCTTTTTTCTTCAAAATATTTACAAAAGTCTGCATAGCAGCGGGCACATCTTTCAACTTAGGGTTTCCCCCTTTCTTTTTAAATCTATCAAAAAAATATTTGGTAGCCAGCACCGCAAAAGCAGCGCAGGTGTTGTGGTCAAGCGCATCGCTATGATTTTTAAGTATGATGTTTTTTGCGCCCAACGCTTTCATATTATTGTAAGCCACTTCCGAGTTTTTGTAGTTCACCTCGCGGTCGCCTTTGCAGTAGCAAAGTTGCATGGGCGCTTCGGGCTTCCAATCTATCAGGTTGTTTTCTTTTAATCGTAATTTAAAAGCAAAATTCGGATTGCTCACATATTCATCTATCAGATCTTGACGCACAATCTGGCTCGGAATCTTCGGCATTATTTTATCTAAGTCAGCATAAGTTTTCAGGCGCACATCACCAAAAAAATCTGGCAACAAAGTGTCGTAGGGCGACCTGAAAATGGAATACACATTGTCGGTATTAATGACTTTATAAGCCTCTTGATAAGAGATAAGCAGAAATGGCAAATAGAAAGGCTTGGGATATTCCTGAAACATATATTTCGATTGCTCACCCGTCATGTCATACGCGCCCGACATAGGAGACGAAGCCGTAACCTGAAAGCGCGGGTCGTTCATTTCCTGCAAATATTTATGCGCAGCCATAGACGCGTGCCCACCCTGAGAATAGCCAGTAAGAAACAACTGCCCGTTGGTTTTTACATTCAATTGCGCTTTCAATTCTTCTACCGCTTTCAGCATATATACAAACGACATGCCCTCGCTCCAAGCGTGCTGATACAAGTGGCGTCCATCGCCCTTGCCCATGCCATAATAATCGGGAAACAAAGCTAGATAGCCATCGGTAGCAAAACCTAGGCAGATGCCCTGCTGCGCATCACTGTCGGAGATGGTGCGCCCTTTGCGAATTTCGGTGCCATGCCCAAACATCATGGTGGCTGCAGGTTTTTTATTACCCCTTGGCACGTAGCATATACCCGAACAGTTTATCCAAGTAGTGCTGTCAATCCACGGAGCTTTATATATGATTTCGTAAATGTCCACATCGTTGCGCACGGGCAGCGCAATCTTCGGAATCTTCTTTTCCTTCCATAATTTGCTGATGCTGGCTTTGGTATGCGCATTCACCAATGTGCTGCTCACTAAAAATTGTTGTGGAGGATTTTTTTGTGCTGAAAGGTTCCCGATAAGCAGTACAAACGCGAGAATGAACAGAAAATGTTTTTGCATGAAATTTTTTAGAAAGCGTGAAGATATATTCTTTCAAATACCCGTTGCTTAATATAACTAGCAGTTTTAGCTTAAAACATATAGTGGGGTACATTTTGCATTAACAAAAATCTACCCCTAACCATAAAACCATACAAATAACAAAAGCATCTTTGTAACATTGCGCTTCAAATCAATGCCTATCGTAACAGTTTTACACTAAAAGGTAAAGAATACCGCTATTTTGGCGGCTTTTTAGAATTATTATGATTACATACCTAAGTGGTAAAGTAACTTTTAAGAGTCCTGCGTATGTAGTACTTGAAAACGGGGGCATCGGATTTAAGGTAAATATCAGCCTGAATACCTACTCGGCTATTCAAAACGCTGAAACAGCTTTTCTGCACACCACACTTATTGTAAAAAATGAAGGGCAATCGCTAAGCGGCTACGAACTATATGGTTTTGCCGAAGAGGGCGAGCGCGAACTTTTCGAAATGCTAATTTCGGTAAGCGGGGTAGGTGCATCTACTGCGCGTGTCATGCTTTCGGGTCATCGCCCCGAAGATATTCGCAATGCTATTTTGATTGAAAACGAATCCCTGCTTCAGGGTATCAAAGGCATTGGACCCAAAACTGCCAAGCGCATTATTCTTGAATTAAAAGACAAAGTTGGCAAGGTGGGTGCAGGTGGAACAAGTGCAGTAATTACCGCGCCACACAATACGGCACGCGAAGAAGCGTTATATGCCCTCGTTGCATTAGGCTATCAGCGTGCAGCAGCCGAAAAAGTATTAATGAAATTGGTGGCTACACAAAGTGGCTTAACGGTAGAACAATTGGTGAAAGAGGCTTTGAGAGCCATGTAATTTGAAGATTATAAAATTTAAAAATGAGTAAAAAAATAGGACGCATATCGCATATCGAACAGTCACAAATCGAGTGTTCAATCACATTTCTAAAATCTAAAATCTAAAATCTTCACCCGGTTTTGCTACAACAATTCAAATATAAGATACTTGGTTTCGCAGTTGCAGCGGCAGGCATAACAGCTATTGCCAGCAGCTACGCTAATAAATCGTCTTATCGCTATCGCCCTTCGCTACCGCCACTTATAGCAGCCGAACCAGCAGCCGATTCCACCAAGAAAAACAGGTATCCTGTAAAAGAGCGAACAGGTGATTTTGTTACCGGGCAACCTAAAGACCCTTTTTATCTTAAAGACCCTGCTAACGTTAAGCAAACAATCGAATACGACCCAGCAAGTGGACAATATATTTTAAGCGAAAAAATTGGCGACCAAAACTATCGCCCGCCTACTTACCTCACTTATGACGAATACCTCAAATTTACCGAAAAGCAAGAGCGCGAATCCTATTGGAAAAGCAGAAGTAATGCACTTGGCTTGGTAGAAGACAAAGGTTTGTTGCCACCAATTCAAGTAAAAAATAAATTCTTTGATAAACTGTTTGGAGGCAGCAAAATTGAAATACGACCGCAGGGAAATTTAGAGATGTTGATTGGTGCAAACTATCAAACGGTAGCCAACCCAAACATTCCAATTCGTAACAGACGTACAGGTGGTTTCGATTTCGATTTGAACATCAACGTAAATGTGATTGGTAAAATTGGAGATAAAATCCAGTTGGGTGTAAGGTACAACACACAAAGCGGTTTCGATTTTGAAAATCAATTAAAACTAGAGTATGCTGGTGATGAAGACGACATCATCAAAAAGATTGAAGCGGGTAACGTAAGCATGACTTTGCCTACCCGTTTGATTCAAGGAAGCCAAACATTATTTGGTTTCAAAACCACCTTGCAATTCGGTAGATTAACCTGGACAAGTTTGGTTTCGCAACAAAAATCTAAGCGCGAAAGCGTGGTGATAGAAAGCGGAGCGCAACGCCAAAACTTTGAAGTGAAAAGTGACCAATATGAAGACAACCGTCACTACTTTTTAGGTCAATATTTCCGCAATCAATACGATTTCGCACTTTCTGATTTGCCTGTAATAAAATCCAACGTCAACATTACAAGAATTGAAGTTTGGGTAACCAACAGAATTGGTGCCACGCAAGGTATTCGCGATGTGGTAGCATTGGCAGATTTGGGTGAGATTCAACCCTATTCACCTAATGTGCAAACCACTGCAGGAGGCGATGGTCGCGCTCGCAATGAAGCCAACAACTTATACCAACGATTGGTAGCTGACCCAAACACTCGCTTTGTAGATAAAGTGGTTGGGCAACTTAGCGGTCCCAGTTTTGGTTTGCAACAAGGGCAAGATTTTGATAAAACTTTTGCAAGAAAATTAGAACCAAGAGACTTTACCTACAATCCTCAGTTAGGTTATCTTTCATTGAACACGCTCATTCAACCTAATGAGGTTTTGGCAGTAGCTTACCAATATGAATTTAATGGTGAGGTGTTTCAAATAGGTGAATTTGCCAATCAAATTCCACCAGATAGCAGCACCACCAGCAAAGCACTTTTCGTTAAAATGTTGAAGGGCTATTCGATTCGTCCAACTTTGCCCATCTGGGATTTGATGATGAAAAATATTTACTCGCTTGGTGCCTATCAGGTGAGTAACGAAGAGTTCCGTTTAGATATACTTTACAACGACCCGGGAGGCGGGGAAAAACGCTACATGCCTCGCGGCAACCTGAAAGGCATTCCGATTATTAGGGTTTTGAACCTAGATAACGTGAACATGTTTGGCGACCCGCAACCCGATGGACTTTTTGACTTTTTGCCGGGCACCACCATACTTGCGCAAAACGGCAGATTGATTTTCCCCGTCAAGGAGCCTTTTGGAAGTAACCTGAGGCAAGAGTTTATTGATGCAGGTAATGCAGATATAGCCGACCAGTTTACCTATCAGCAGTTGTATGACTCAACAAAATTTCGTGCGCAGCAGTTCCCGGAGTTTAACCGCTTCATCATGCGTGGTCAGTATAAGGGCGTAAACAATAGTGAAATAAGAATAGGTTTTGGTAACGTGCCACAGGGCTCGGTGATTGTGAGTGCTGGCGGGCAGCGGCTTGTTGAAGAAACAGATTATACCGTTGAATACACTTCGGGTATTGTGCGCATTATCAACCCAAGCATTTTGAATTCAGGGCAAAGAATCCAGATTGATTTTGAAAACAACAATCAGTTTGGCGTGCAGCAACGTACCATGTTTGGCACAAGGTTAGATTATCGCGTAAATCCAAAATTGAATATCGGTGCTACGGTGATGCACTTGCGCGAGCGTCCGTTTTCATTCAAAGTAAATCTTGGTGAAGACCCCATTGCAAACACCATCATGGGTACTGATGTAAGTTACCAATCGAACTTGCCGTGGTTAACAAAGGCATTAGATAAACTGCCAATTTATTCTACCAAAGAAATGAGTACCATCAATGCTTATGGTGAGGTGGCTTATTTAAAACCGGGGCATCAAAAAGCAATCCAGAATAGAGACGGAGATGCACAGGTTTATGTAGATGATTTTGAGGGTACAAGTATTTCTTATCCATTGGCAAACCCGCCAGCAGCTTGGAAGTTAGCCTCTACCCCGCGCAACATGCCAAATGAACTCGGGCAGGAAAAATTTCCCGAAGCAAATTATATCAGTGATTCAACTTATGGTTTTAATCGTGCAAAATTAGCTTGGTACAGAATTGATAACTCTTTCTTCAACACACAAAACGCAACAACCAAAACAGTTCACAATTGTAAAGAATGTATCTCCAATCACTTAGTTCGTTTGATTCCACAGCAGGAAATTTTCCCTAATCGCCCAGGGCAAACCATTGACCAAAACCTATACACTTTCGATTTGTCTTATTATCCACGCCAACGTGGTCCATATAACTTTGAAGCAAGCACTAGCCCTACTGTACGCAACGGAAAAGTTATCTCTTATGGAGTAAATACCGATGGTTCATTGAAAGAGCCACAGACACGCTGGGGGGGTATCATGCGCTCAATTGACAACAATGACTTGGAAGCAAACAACGTTGAGTTTATTGAGTTTTGGATGATGGATCCATTTATTTACAACAAGTCAAGCACAGGCGGCAAGTTATTTTTCCATCTTGGAAATGTATCAGAAGATATTTTGCGCGATTCGCGCATGCAGTTTGAGAATGGCTTGGCATGTGATAAAACGCTGATGGATCAAACACAATGGGGAACAGTTCCTCGCCTTCCGCCATTGGTGAATGCTTTTGACAATGACCCGAATGTGCGTGTTTGTCAGGACGTAGGTTTGGATGGTAGAACAGATGATGAAGAGCGCAATACACACAATGGATTTTTGCAAAAAGTGAGTAGCTTTTTGGATGCTGGAGCAATACAAACTTTACAAACCGACCCTGCAAGTGATAATTTCAGGTTCTTTTTAGATGGCACTTACGATAACGAGAAGAATATCCTGCCACGCTATAAAGATTTCAATAATCCGCAGGGTAACTCTCCGGTGCAAACTAATTCAAACCAAACATCAGCAGGAACCAATCTGCCAGATGTAGAAGATTTGAACAGAGACAATTCTTTAAATGAAAACGAAGAGTACTTTCAATATGAGTTGGACATCAACCCAAGTGCATTGGAAGATGCACTGAATCCTTATGTGATTTCGCGATTGAAGTATCCAGCTAAGGTAATTAATGGTGTGCAAGAACCCGATTGGACTTGGTATCAATTCCGTATTCCTATCAATGCTTACAAAACACGGGTGGGTGCTATTCCTGACTTTAAAAGCATTCAATTTATGCGTGTTGCGCTTACCGATTTTCAAGATAGCACAACCATGCGTTTCGGCTCTTTGGAATTGGTGCGCAATCAATGGCGTACCTACTTACCTTCTTTAAGTGCGCCAATTGATAACATACCTTCGGATGATGGTGGCAACACACGCTTTTTAGTTTCGGCTGTGGGTGTGGAAGAAAATAGTGGTAAGGAACCGGTGAATTATGTGATGCCACCCAACCTTCAACGCGAACAAGGTATTGGCGCACAAACCAATCAGTTTATTCCTTTGAATGAGTCTTCGCTTTCTACCACTGTGCGTGGTTTAAAAGATGGCGATGTACGTGCAGTGTTTAAAAACATGACCATTGATTTGCGTAGATACAAACGTCTGAAATTATTCATCCATGCAAACAGTGTTCCTGATGCAGAAACTGGTCCTGTGCGCGATAAAGAAGTTACTGCATTCATCCGCATGGGTTCAGATTTTAAAGACAACTACTATCAATACGAAATTCCGTTGAAGATAACACCTGATGGAAAATACAATCAACTTAGTGAATCAGATTTGGAAGTCGTATGGCCAGCGGAGAATGCTATGAACATGGACTTAAAGGCATTTGTTGAATTAAAAATTGCCCGCAATTTGGTGCCAGGGCTGCCGCGCGATGTGCCATATTCTACCACCAATGCTGATGGACATATTTTAACCATTGTAGGTAACCCAGATATAGGTGCAATTAAGACGGCTATGTTGGGTATAAAAAATCCTGCGCGTAGCGACAAGAGTAATCCCTTAGCTGATGGCGATGATGGGCTTTCAAAATCGGTGGAAGTGTGGTTTAACGAAATGCGCGTGGCGCAGTTTGATGAATTTGGTGGCGCAGCAGCAATTGGCAGTGTGCAAATCAAATTAGCTGACTTAGGAGATGTGAATGTAAGCGCAGCCATGCACACAAGGGGCTTTGGGCAAATAGAACAAAAAATTGACCAGCGATTTAAGGATGATTTCTGGCAGTATGATATTAGTTCAACCTTGCAATTGGGCAGATTTATTCCTGCAAAAGCAGGTTTTCAATTGCCTTTTTTTGGAGGTATAGCGCAAACTTTCAGCACGCCCGAGTTTGATCCTTATCAATTAGATATTCCAACAAAAAATTATTTGAAAGTAATTGGTGAAACCTTCGGGCAAGACTCGCTTAGAAAATACCGTGGTCAGATACAAACCATTACCACACGCAAAGGTTGGAACTTTAGTAATGTGCGTATTGTGCCAATTACCAAACAGAAGAAGCCGCGCATTTACGACCCCGGCAACTTTAATTTTACTTATGCCTTTACAGAACAAAATACTACCGACCCGTTCATAGAAAAAAATTCGCGAAAGAATTACATGGGACAAATCGGATGGAATTTTGCGCCACAGGCAAAAGAATTGTATCCATTCAAGAAGCTGATAAAATCGAAGTCGAAATGGCTTGATATTATCCGCGACATCAACATCAATTTTATTCCATCGGCAATGGGTGTTTCCAACGATTGGAACAGAGATTTTGGCGAAATAAAACTTCGACCTTTGGGCGAAACAGATTATGTAATTCCATCTACTTATTTCAAAATGTTCAGATGGAACAGGACATATACTTTGAACTATAATCCGTTCAAATCTTTGAGCATTCAATATAGTGCCAATAATGCTTCGCGTATTGACGAGCCTGACGGATTGCTGGATACTAAGGAGAAGCGCGACACCATGTGGAGCAATTTTTGGAAAGGTGGGCGTAACACAAACTTCACCCAAACATTTAGCGCAAGCTACAATTTGCCTATCAACAAAATTCCAATTTTTGATTTCATCAATGCAAACATTGGTTATAATTCATCTTACAATTGGACGGCTTTGCCGCAGGTAAAAGACCTTGAAGGCAGGTGGGTGCAAAACCCTATGGGTAACACCATCAACAATTCTCAAAGCAATCGTGGCAAGGTAGATTTGGATTTCAGAAAGCTCTACAACAAATCGCAGTTCTTAAAAGTGTATAACACACCCAACCCGAATTTGGGCGATGCAAAAGCGATAAAAACTAAGAAGGAAGCTGCCATCAAAGCGCGCGAAAAAATTAAAGAAGACTTAGTAAAACTGAAAAATCGCAAAGCCAAATTGAAGCTAGACATCCAAGAGGCAAAGGCTGATATGGCAATGGATACAGCCCGCAAACGCAAAGAACTTTCGCGCCTCAAGAATGAACTGAAAGCCACTAAACAAAGCTTGAAACAAAAGAAGAAGGATTTGAACAACAAACAACTGCCGTCAGACCCATTTATATCTCTTGTACTTCGTCCATTGTTGATGATTAAGCGTGCAAGCCTTGAGGTAAGACAAAACAATAACACAACGCTTCCTGGCTTTACGGGCTACAGCCGCTTGTTGGGTAACGACCACAACATGCAGGCTCCCGGTTACGATTTTGTTTTCGGTAATCAGCCGGGTATAAAACTCTTCAGCGGCTTCGACCAATATGACCCCGAAGCACGAGATGCTTGGTTGGATAGAGCGGCATCTAAGGGATGGATAACACGCGATACTTTATTGAACCAGAAATTTGTGCAAACCCGCAGCGAAAGAATTGACGCAACAGTTTCTATAGAGCCATTCACCGATTTTAGAATTGATTTAAAATTGTTCCGCGACAAATCGGTTACGCATTCGCAATATTTCAAAGCCACAGAAAATTTATTTGGCGAAGTGCAACATTTGAATCCAGTGGATATAGGTAGTTACAGTATTTCATACCTGCCTGTAAAAACTATGTTTAAGAAAATTGATAAGCAAGGTTTAGGGGAGGTGTACAAAAACTTTGAAGCCAACCGCCCTGTCATTTCGCGCAGGTTGCAAGAAACCAATCCAAATTCGGCAGGCGATTACAAAGTGCGCGATTCGTTGGGTACCGAAAAAACCAACGAAAATTACGCCTTTGGTTACGGACCAAAAGCGCAGGAGGTCTTGATTCCTTCTTTCCTTGCGGCATACTTTGGTGGCGATGCCAACAAGGTGAATTTGAATCCATACAAAGCCATTCCGCTACCAAACTGGAATATCAGTTACAGTGGTTTGAATAAGTTTAAATGGATTCAAAAAGTGATTCAAAACATCAGCTTTACGCATGGCTACAGCAGCACGCTTACGGTAAGCAGCTTCCAATCCAATTTGGATTATCGCGGAGGCAGCGACCTTTTTGGCGGCAGCCGGGTGGACACTTTGAATGGCAACTTCTTCCCTTTCTATTCTATCCCAAATATCTCTATGATGGAATCTTTTTCACCGCTAATTGGTGTTGATATAACTTTCAAGAATAACATTCAGGTAAGGTTCGATTACAAAAAATCGCGCAACGTAACCATGAACTTTTTCGATTATCAATTGATTGAACAGAACAACGAGCAGTTTACTATTGGCGCGGGCTACAAAATCAAAGGTTTGAAACTGCCAATTAAAATCAAAGGCAAGCGGGTGCGGCTGGATAACGATTTGAATTTCCGTTTCGATTTCAGCTATCGCGACAATATTACCATCAACCATCGTATTGATGAATCGCTGCCGCAAATCACCAATGGTAGCCGAACTATTTTCATCAATCCAACCATAGATTATGTAGTAAGCAACCGTTTGAATGTCGGTTTGTTCTTTGAGCAAACGCGCACCATTCCTAAAATTTCGAGTGGCTTTCCAACAACCAATACTCGTGGTGGTTTAAAACTCCGTTTCTCTTTGGGCAATTAAATTTTAGCCCCTTAGCACAACAATCATGTCGCGCCCCTCGTGCCTCGGGTCGGTGAGGAATTTATCCCGAATGCCTTCGGGGTTGCTATCTTTTTGGTGGCGCTTATCGGGCATCCTGTGCTTATCGCAATTCGGAATACCTATTGCCGATTACACAATATTGCATCGTGCCTCGCAATGACGTAGCCCTTCAAAACCGAACGCGTCATTGCGAGGCACGAAGCAATCTCTCGGGGCTAAACGCACCCACTTCCCACGAATTGTCAGACTGAACTTGTCGAACCCTTCTGCCAAATCTTCTCCAAACAATCCTATTTATAATA
>CAZKHZ010000127.1:0-10858 GCA_964552715.1 uncultured Chitinophagaceae bacterium
GATTTGAATTGTTGTGTGTTGTTGCCCACATACAACAATTCAAAAACTTTGGAAAGTGTCATAAAAGATGTGCTTCAATTCACCGATGATGTTTGTTTGGTGAATGACGGCTCTACAGATAACACACCGGAAATACTCAGCAAGTTTCCTCAAATAAAGGTTCTTAACTATCAACCCAATCAAGGCAAAGGTTGGGCATTGCGACAAGGTTTCTTGTTCGCTGAAAACCACGGTTACAATTACGCCATTTCGATGGATACTGATGGGCAGCACTATGCCGAAGACCTGCCGATTTTGCTTCATGCTTTAGAGCACAATCCCAATGCTATTGTAATTGGTGCGCGCAATATGAATCAGGAAAATGTACCAGTCAAAAGCAATTTTGGACGCAGGTTCTCCAACTTTTGGTTTCGATTTGAAACAGGTATTGATGCACCTGATACACAATCTGGCTATCGCTTGTATCCCTTAAAGCAATTAAATGCGATTCGTTTTTTCACCAAGAAGTTTGAGTTTGAAGTAGAAGTGATTGTGCGCGGTGCATGGAGTGGTTTGGATGTGCTTTCTGTTCCGGTAAAAGTCTATTATCCGCCAGCCAATGAGCGTGTTTCTCACTTTCGTCCACTGCGCGATTTCTCGCGAATCAGTGTGTTGAATACCTGTCTTGTAATGTGCTTGTTCTTTTGGATTTTGCCACGCAACTTGTTTCGCTGGATTAAAAAAAAAACTTTCGGCAAGTCCTTAGTGATGCAATTTTAAAGTCTCACGAGCCGCCATCAGTGAAAGCTCTCTCTGTGGCAGTGGGAGTGTTTGTAGGGCTTTCTCCGCTTTGGGGCTTTCACATACTTTTAGGTATTGGTTTAGCAATCATATTTCGTTTGAATAAAACGATAACAGTTATTGCTGCAAACATTAGCCTGCCGCCTTTTATTCCCTTCATTATCTATTTTGGACACGAAGTTGGTGCATTATGGTTTGGTAAAAATGCAGTGCACCTGAATCTCGAAAATGAAATCACACTTCAGACTATAGCCGCCAGTTATCTTCAATACTTTATTGGTGGTTTTACCTTGGCAACAATTGTTGCAGCATTGCTTGGATTAATTACCTACGGTTTGTTGATTTGGAGGAAGCGGTAAGATATTATTGTTAAGGTGTATTTGTGGTTCTGCAAGTTCACTGTTACAAACGGTTTTTAGTTTGTTACATATTTTCAAAACAAAAATTATTGCCTATTGCTATTTTCAATTTGCAGCCTAACGAGCTCTTTTGTTTGCTCGGTTATTTTGAATCTTTCGTCTAAGCGTTGCCCAACCACCCACACAATGCGTTTGTCGCTTTCCACCACCCAAACTTTTTCTTTTTCGTGCAGCGGCAATTTTATGTCGGTTAAGAATTTCTTCAATTTCTTTTTCTTGTTGTTCATGCCGATAGGGTAGAAGTAGTCTCCAGCTTTCCATCTCCGCAACACCAAAGGGAAAGTGAGTTTTGCAGCATCTATCATTGCAATTAAAGGCGACTTTTCTATTTCCTTTTTCGTGTTTTCCTGTTTGGTTTGCTTCAATAAAAAATCATTGGTGAAGATTTCATTGGTATCCTCATTAATGAAATGCTCAGAGGCTGCGGCTGCATTTCCTTTTGTTAGAATAAGGAATCTTCTATCCTGAATTAATCGAGCATCACTAGTAAAGAACTGCCTTCCAGCATTATTGTTTAAACCCGAAAGGATGTCATCTACCTGCGAGGAAGTAAATCCATGGGTTTGTAGATAAGTAAACAGAATTGTACGCTTGTCGCTCAGCTTTTTAAGTGCTTCTATGGCAATATAAACGTCCCCATGTCTTTGAAAAAAAAGTGTTTTGCTCACCTTTCGGTAGTGTGCATCAAACTGTGTTTCTAGTTCCGAAAATATAGTCAGGTTATTTGCAAAAGATGTTTCAAAAGCAGGGTTCAAATCCTTAAATAATGGCACAACGTTGTGTCGAATGTAATTGCGCGAATACTTATCCTCGGCATTGGAACTGTCTTCTCGCCACGACAGATTATGTTGTTTGGCAAAGGCTTCAATCTCATCTCGCGATGCAAACAATAGCGGACGGATCACATTACCATGCTTTGGCAACATACCTCTCAAACCCTTAATGCCTGTGCCCTTTACAAGATTGAACAACACCGTTTCAATATTGTCGTTTAGGTGATGTGCAGTAGCTATAAAGTCGAACTTTTCGGCTGCGCGAAGTTCTTCAAACCAAGTGTAGCGCAACTCGCGAGCAGCAACTTGTATCGAACATTTTTGCGCATCAGCATATTGTTTTGTATCAAATTCTTTAATATAAAACTTAACCTGATAATGCGCTGCAAGTGCCTCAACAAATGCCGCATCGGCATCGCTTTCGGCATCACGCAATTTGAAGTTGCAATGCGCGATAGCAAATGCGTAACCTGCTTGTTTAAATAAGGCACACATTACTACAGAATCCAGCCCACCACTCACGGCAACAAGAATGCGCTTGTGCGCACCAGCTAATTTGTGCAAGCTGTTGTATTCAATAAATTTTTCGGGCAGCGATTGTTTCATTCTTCTATTGCAAATAAAGCCGCTTTCATTTCATTAGCTGCGTGTTTTTCGTTAGCGGCTTCGGCAAGGGCTATTCCTTTTTTGTACAATTCGATTGCTTCTTCAAACAAACTTTCTTCTTCTTTCATTTTTGCTAAATGATAATAGGTTGGAATGTAGGCAGCATAATCTTTTGCGAGCAACTCATATAATTCTTTTGCTTTTGCTGCTTGCCCAAGCGCAATGTATTCTTGTGCCATAGCAAACTTCAAAAAAGGATCGGTAGGATTTGCCTGTTCCATTTCTATCAATTTTTGAAGGCGGTTGAAATTGTTTTGCATAGTGCTGCAAAGGTATCAGAGCAATTAAAATGTTGGGATTTAATAAGGGTGATTTGTGTGTACCGTCCTAGAATAAGTTTGTAGATTAAAAAAAGTTGGAAGATGAGAGGTTGCATTTGGTTGGTGGGCAAAAAAAGTTCGGAGATTAACCCAAACTTAATACACTATTCTGTTACTACCAATAGCAAAACGTGATGAATGTAGTAGGTTGTGGGTTTTGTGTTTAGCGAAGTGGAGATAGGAGGTGAGCGTAGGAAAAGAAATAAATTTATCAATTCAGCGTCTGCAAACGATATGGAAAGGGTGAAATGATTAGTAGGGGTCTAAAAACTTTTTGATGAACCACCGTCAGGGTTTGCGACCACTGACGGGATATTATTTAAGGTATGGTGTAGCGGGGCATTGAAATACTGGTGGTGGTTGATAGACAAATGTTGGCATTAGTTTTGAGTGTCAGATTAGGTTAATTGAGGTGATTGTGAATGATTTTTGGCTATGAGACTTTGCAACTAAAAGGGATTGTTTTAACCTAACTTAATTTTATTTCCAACGTTAAAAGTTTTGGATTCCATTAGGTAGATTATTAATTCCCTTGTGAAGACTTAAACTATACTTTTTTGCTTACCACTACCATATACATCGGGCTAAAGATTCCTAACTCACCACCCAATACCAAACCATCAGCAGCCACTACTAATATTTCGTGTGCTTTGCTTACGCCTTTTGGTACTAAACTTAAAAATTCTGCAAGTCTCAAACTTTTTTGTGTCAATGTGCGACCGAACTTTGTATGTCTGAGTTGCGAAAGCGACCAACCGCTTTTTAGAGTTTCATACCAAGTCATATCGTTTCCATAATTGGTATTTGCAAGGTCAATTGTTTCTTCTTTTATAAATCCTGCAAGGTCAATTGCTTTATCAATTTCAGCACTTGTTTTTAATTCGCAAATGCCGTTTCCATACTCAATCATTTCTTTAACTTTTACATGCGCTGCATTTGAAGCATCGTATTTATCAGTCATTACCCATTCGTAAAACAATGCTTTGCCTCCAGGTTTTAGATTGCTTAAAATTTGCTTGTAAACACCTACTACACTTGGTGCATGGCACAATGCTTCGATAGAATAAATTTTATCGAAGGAATTATCGGGGAAAGGAATAGCCATAAAATCTCCTTGCTGTACATTTAATAAATGAGCAACAGAAGATTTCGCATTAAGGGTTTTGCATCTTTCTACTTGATGTAGGTTGATGGTGAGTCCTGTAATATTTGCGCCTGATATTCTTGCAATAGTTCTTGCTGGTCCCATTACACCACATCCCGCATCTAACACTTTATCTTTTGCGGAAAGGCCCAACTTTACACTGAGAAAATGTTCGTGCCTTACAATACTTGCTTTAAAATCTTCCCCTTTAAATCTCGGTGCAAAATGGAAACTTTCTCCCCACCCTTTTTCATAAAACTCGGTTACGAGCGTATAAAAACTGTCTGTAGCATGTTGCGCATTAGTTGACCTTTGGGCGTAGCTCTTTTCATTGAATATTTCATTATAATCAGTAACTTCTTGTTCTATTACTTTAGCACTCATGGTTGTTTAATTTTATTGATGATTTTAATAGGTTAATTTTATTTAAGGTAGTGAACCTACTAAAAAGCTATTGAAAGAAGCATATAGCAAAGTATTATCGGTTGCACTTAAATGATTGCTTTCAAAGAGGGCTTCTACAAGTTGCCTGTCAAACCTTGGTAATTGGTCGTCACCTTATGTAAGTCGGTTGCAATTTTATATAAACAGAAATTTACCACTTAAACCTCCACAGCTTTGGCTTCTATTCGCTTTAGTGCCTCAAGCTGTTTTTTTTTCATGGCGGCATTTATCAAACCTATAAAAACAGGATGTGGATTTTCAACGGTGCTTTTTAATTCAGGGTGAAACTGCACGCCAATGAAAAACGGATGCGTTGGAATTTCAACAATCTCCACAAGGTTGGTATCCGGGTTTCTGCCCGTAGCAATCATGCCTGCATTTTCAAACTCCGAAAGGTATTTATTGTTGAATTCGTAGCGGTGGCGGTGGCGTTCGGAGATTTCCGTTTTGCCATAAAGAGAAGCGGCAAGTGTATTGTTTTTCAAAGTGCATTTGTAAGCACCTAAGCGCATTGTGCCGCCTTTGTCGGTTACTTTCTTTTGCTCTTCCATCATGGCTATCACTGGGTATTTGCTGTGTTCATTCATTTCGGTTGAATGTGCATCGGCATAGCCCAATACGTTGCGTGCAAATTCAATTACGGCACATTGCATGCCCAAGCAAATGCCAAAGAATGGAATGTTGTTTTCGCGCACATATTTGATAGCGGCAATTTTTCCTTCAATACCGCGATTACCAAAACCTGGGGCAACCAACACGCCATCTAAATGACCCAACAAAGCATGTGCATTTCCGTCTTCAATATCTTCGGAGTGAATACTCTCTACACGCACCGTACATTCATTGGTAGCGCCTGCATGGATAAACGATTCATGGATGGATTTGTAGGCATCCTGCAATTCAATGTATTTGCCTACTAAACCAATTTTTACTTCATGCTTTGGGTGCTTTAACTTATAAACAAATTCTTTCCATTTGGTTAGTTGGCTTTCGTTGGCAGTGGATAGTTTCAATTTGTTTAAAACAGTAACATCCAATTGCTCTTTTTGAAACTCTAAAGGCACATCGTAAATGGTTTCTACATCCATTGCCTGTATCACGGCACCGCGACTGACATTGCAGAACAATGCCAACTTCTTTTTCAAATCGTCAGTCATTTCCACTTCGGTTCTGCAAACCAAAATGTCGGGCTGCAAGCCTAAACCTTGCAATTGTTTTACACTATGTTGAGTAGGTTTAGTTTTTAATTCTTTTGCAGCTTTTAAATATGGAAGCAATGTGAGATGACAAATCAAAGTGTCTTCTTCTGCAAGTTCCCACTGCAACTGGCGCACACTTTCAATGTAAGGCTGGGCTTCGATGTCGCCCACCGTGCCGCCAATTTCTGTAATTACAATATCAAAATCTCCGCTTTGCCCCAGTAGCAACATTCTGCGCTTTATTTCATCGGTGATATGCGGAATTACTTGAACCGTTTTTCCAAGATATGCGCCTTGTCTTTCTTTAGTGATTACGGTTAAATAAATTCTTCCAGTAGTTACGTTGTTGGCTTGTGAAGTGGGTACATTTAAGAAGCGTTCGTAGTGCCCCAAGTCCAAATCTGTTTCGGCTCCGTCTTCTGTAACATAACATTCTCCGTGCTCATAGGGATTCAGCGTTCCCGGGTCAACGTTTATGTAGGGGTCGAACTTTTGAATGGTAACTCTATAACCGCGACCTTGCAAAAGTTTTGCAAGCGAAGCAGCAAAAATGCCCTTGCCTAACGATGAAGTAACTCCACCGGTAACGAAAATATACTTAGCCATTGTTTTTTGGAAATGTTGGCGCGAAAGTAGTATAAGCATCGCTAACATTAACCCCACGTTGTGCAAAAATCAACTGAATGTTTTTTCTATATTTACCACCCCTTACAAATGAAGCATTCATTTTTCTATTCTTTTTTACTTCTGGTGAGTGCTGTGCAATGTGTTTATTCACAACAGTTTGAGTGGGCACAAGGCGTTGGTGCTTTGGGAAGCGATGTTGCTACTGGCATTGTACATGATGAACAAGGTAATTTGTATATAACAGGCAATGTAGCTGGAGGTGTCACGTTTGGAGGTACATATATTGACGGCACTGCTTTTGAAGTTTTTTTGGCTAAGTATTCAGGCTCAGGAAGTTTGCAGTGGGCAAAATCTTATGGTGGAATTACCAACGAAAAAGCACAGTCAATAGCATACTACAGAAACTTTTTATACGTGTGCGGTTTTTTTGAAGGCACATCAACATTTGGAAATACAACGCTAACATCAAAAGGTGCTTATGATGTATTTATTATGAAAACCGATTTGGAAGGCAATGTTATTTGGGCAAAACAAGCAGGTGGCGTAAATAATGATGTGGCTTATGGCATTGCAGTAGATGATGTGGGCAACGCTTATGTGTGTGGCACTTACAAAACTGCTATGAGTGCGGGCAGTTTGAATATTTCTACCAGCAATTTTTTTATCGAAAGTTTTGTGATTAGTACAGATGCAAACGGAAGTTTTAGATGGGCAAAAAGCACAATAGGAAACTCCAATAATTCTGCTACGGGCATAGCTTTTAATAAGAATAAAAGCATTTCGGTTTGCGGATATTTTGACAATAGACTTGTGTTAGACGGCACTCAACTAAATACATCTTCGCCAAGTTATGATGCATACCTTGCAAGTTTTGATGATGATGGCAATTTGAAATGGGCGAAAAGAGCGGGGAGTAGTTCTGAAGACCAAGCATCGGCAGTTGCTTGTGATGCACAAGGCAATACCTACATGGTTGGTTATTACGGTGCAGAGGCAACTTTTGGCGCGAACACTTTAGCGTTTACAGGATGGAATGATTTGTTTGTGGCTAAGTATGATAACAATGGGAATGTTTTGTGGGCGCAGGGTGCAGGTGGCGGCAAATTAGATGTTGCAAACGCAGTTACTTTGGATGGAGATGGCAATGTTTATATAGCAGGTATGTTTGAAAACTATGCAGTTTTTAACGGCAATGCAATTACTGATAGCGATAGAGGAATTTACCTTGCCAGTTATGATGCAAATGGCAATTTTAGATTTGTGCAACCTGCCGGTGGCGTGCAGACGGATGCTGCATTAGCAATTACCGTTCACAATAAGAAAGCATACATCGCTGGTTACTATTTGTTTACTTGTTTTTTTGGTAACATCGGTGTTCAAAAGGCAGATAACACTGACTTATTTATTGCTGCTTATAACATTCCCGAAGTGCTTGGCGTAAATGAATTGACCAATGAAAACCTGAATGTATTCCCCAATCCATTGCTTAATACTTTAAATATACAATCGCTGGAAACATTTACCAGTGTTGCCTTGCATGATGTGTTGGGTAAGGAAGTTTTTGCTATATCGGTTGATAATCTTCAGCAAAAAGATATTGATGTGAGCCACTTGCCTGCTGGAATTTACTTTGTGTGTGTACAGAATGGTTCTAATTCTGTAAAGAAGAAAGTGGTAAAGATTTGATATTAGCTAACGAACTGTCATGTATATCATTACAGGAATCGCCATCACTGAAATGCCAACTACTTGCCAAATACGATACGGCAATTCATTTTTTCTGATTATTACAATACTCCAAATCATTAACAGGGCAAAGTATAGCGCGATAAGCATATAGTTGCGTGTTTCTATATCGGGTCCAAAACCATGATGTTCTCTGCTTGCTCCTAAATATGCTATCTGGAATAGTGTACGAAGCACAGAACCAAAAAGCACGAGTGATAAAATTCTTATATAAATATTTATTGCTTGCATCTGGCAAATAAACAATGTAAAATTTAGAGATGTAAATAGAAGTTTATGAAATGAGAATATCTGTTGTTGAAGCGACTAAAATCTTATTTTACAGTTCATTGAAAACCTTCGATGAAGTTCTTAATATTGTTTCCATGAAGTTTAGTTTTAGTCTTTTACTTTTCTCCTTTCTTTTTTCGGCAAATGGACAACGCATCACGCTTAAAGGCGGAACCTTACACACTGGAGATGGCAAGGTTTTAGAAAATGCGGTAGTAAGTTTTGATAACGGCATTATCAATATTGTAGAAAGCAATCCACTGTTTAAAACGGATGAAACGCTCGGTAAGATTATAGATTGCAAGGGTAAGCATATCTATCCTTCATTGATTGCCATGAATACCTATTTGGGCTTGAGTGAAGTGGAGTCTGTGCGCGCTACAAACGACCAAGTTGAAACAGGAAGTTTCAATCCCAATGCGCGAAGCATTATCGCATATAATACCGACTCTAAAGTTATTGGCACCGTGCGTTCTAATGGTATTTTGTACGCACAAATTGTTCCGCAGGGCGGAAGAATTTCGGGCAGTTCGTCTGTGGTGAAATTGGATGGTTGGAATTGGGAAGATGCTTCCGAAAAGCAAGATGAGGGAATTTGGATTTCGTGGTCGCAAATGTATAGCCGCAAAGGTTGGTGGGCAGACCCACAAGGCATTGAAATAAACAAAGACTACGATAAGCAAGTGCAGGAATTGAAAGACTTTTTTCGCGAAGCAGCATCCTATCACTATGCCGACAAGCATGAAAAGAAGAATTTGCGTTTTGAGGCAATGCGTGGAGTTTTTGAAAAAGAAAAAACAGTTTTTGTTCGTGCAAGTTATGTGAAGGAGATGCAACATGCTATTGCATTTGCCGAAGAACTAAATTTGAAATTGGTATTAGTGGGTGCCGAAGATAGCTGGCGCATTGCAGACGAGTTGGCACGTAAAAAAATTGCTGTTGTGCTGGGTCGTTTACACGAAGTTCCAGTAAATGAAGATGACGACATTGACCGTATCTACAAAACTCCTGCAACGCTCCAAAAAGCAGGTGTTTTTTTTGCTTTGTCAATGCCTGGCTTTTGGCAAGTACGCAATTTGCCTTTTGTGGCAGGTAGTGCAGCCGCTTATGGTTTAGATAAAGAAGTTGCATTGCAATCTATAACTTCAACACCTGCTGCTATTCTTGGTTTAAAAAATGTTGGAACGATTGCTGTAGGTAACAAGGCAAGTTTAATTGTTTCGGAGGGTGATGTAATGGATATGCGCACATCAATTATTACTCTAGCTTTTATTAATGGCAAAGAAATTGACCTTAGCAATAAGCAAACTGAATTGCAGGACAAGTACAAAGAGAAGTACGGAATTAAATAATGCAAATCGTATTGTTGATTTATAAAAACAAATTTTTACTATGATAAAATCTTTAGAGAAAAACTTTGGGGAACTGCAACAATTGCGCAAAGAAATTTTTGATGGACTTCTGAATTTAACTGAAGCGCAGCGTACCTTCAAGCCCGATGAATCAACTTGGAGCATCAATCAGGTTTTGGAACATCTCTATTTATCTGAAACTGCTACCGTACATTATATGAAGAAGAAAACCGCAGGTGGAGAGCAACTGTATCCATCAACTTTTAAACATACATGGCGCGCATTTTTGCTGAAGTTATTTTTACGTTCGTCTAAAAAGTTCAAGTTGCCACCATCAGCTCCCATTGTCCCAATAGGGAAGCTTTCATTTGCAGAGGTTACTCAAAGGTGGAATGATTTGCGAAACGATTTTGCAGCGTTGCTCAATAACTTTGATGAAGCAACAGCCGACAAATTAATTTTCAAACATCCCCGTGCAGGATATTTTAATGCAAGGCAAACTATTAAATTCTCATACGAACACATTCATCATCACATCAGGCAAATTGAAGGATTGAAAGCGCAATTAAAAAAATAGGAAGTAGTGTTTTACTTTTCTAATAATCTTCGGCTAAGCTCGCTGAAGTAATTGCCATTTCCAGGTCCAAACCAGCCCATAGTGCGGGTTTCGTAAGCATCTAATTCATACCAATTATCTTCGGTGATGTAGCCTCCGTAACCTCCATTGAAACTTGTGAGGTGTAGTTCTAAGCCCATTTTTTTTGCTGTAGGTTCAATGTTATATGACAACTCTCCCGAGAAATCGCAAGGCATTCCTATAAAAACAAGATTGCCAACTTGCAGCTTGTTGATGTACAATTGCAAATTACCAAACAGTTTATAAAACCATTTTGGACTTAAAGCAAAGTTCTTGTTGATGCGCATTTGAGCTTCTCGCAGGTAAACCGGCACACGCTGCATCTGTAGTGTATTTACCTGATTTGTTTGAAGTGTATCTAATACACTTTTTGCTATTTCAGCAACACCCTTAGCCATATAACTCAATTCTTCCTCCTGTATTTTACTATGCTCAAATGGTCCGTGGCTGCCTACTGCACCTGCACTAAAACACGCAAATT
>CAZKHZ010000128.1:0-10826 GCA_964552715.1 uncultured Chitinophagaceae bacterium
AAAGCAACGTAGTTGTCACTTGCAATTTTTAAATGTTCCATTTTGTTTTGTTTACATTAATAATAAATAATAGACAATAGAAACTGATATTTGTTCAGATTAGATTTGTTCTCTTCATTGTTTATAATGAGAATGCCGTTTATTATAGCAGAGAGCGTGTATTTTCCAAGAAAAATATGTTACTTAGTTTTATAAAGCCTAGTGAAATGTGTTGCGTTCCTGCCTTTGGGAAAGTCTTAAATAATGGGTAAGTAATCAGCACAAAAGGAAGCGATATTAAAGAAGGCATCAAAAATGGAGCAGGTATTTTTTATAGCTGCATCTATGTGTGTATTCTTGTGGTGGGTAGTTACTGGTGGCTTAATTCTCCTTTACAGTAATATTTTCAAGCATGTCTTTTACCATAGTTTCTATAGTGAATTGCGGTTGCCAATTCCAGTCCTTTTGAGCAAAAGAATCATCTATGCTTTCCGACCAACCTTCGGCTATTTGTTGGCGAAAGTCTGGGTTGTAGTCAATTTCAAACTCAGGAATTTCCTTTTGGATGGCAGCAGCTAATTGCGCGGGCGAAAAACTCATTCCTGAAAAATTATAACCTGTGCGTACAGTTATTTTTTCTGTTGGTGCTTCCATTAATTCTATAGTTCCGCGTACCGCATCCGGCATATACATCATCGGTAAAGTGGTATCGGCTTTTAAAAAGCAAGTGTATCTTTTGTTCTCTACTGCTTCAAAGAAAATATCCACGGCATAATCTGTAGTACCTCCACCTGCTTTTGTTTTGTAGCTAATTAAACCAGGATAGCGCAGGCTTCGCACGTCCAATCCCTTTTTCTCAAAATACCATTTGCACCAAAGTTCACCTGCTTGTTTGCTAATGCCGTAAATAGTACCTGGCTCCATCACAGTATATTGCGGTGTGTTTTGCTTAGGCGTGGTGGATCCAAACACGGCAATGGTAGATGGAAAGAAAACTTTCTTTACGTCACACTCTGCACTTACGTCCAACACATTGCGCAAACCTTTCATGTTGATACGCCAAGCAAATTCTGGTTGCTTTTCACCAGTTGCTGAAAGAATAGCTGCAAGATGATAAATCTGCGTGACCTTATATTGCTTCACCAACTCCACCAAGCCAGCGCGATGCAGCACATCTGCTTTTATAAAAGCACCTGAGTTTTGTAGTATTTCATTTGGGTCTTTAAGATCAGAGGCAATAACATTACTGTATTTCTGACGAAGGGCTAGGGTAAGTTCTGTTCCTAATTGTCCGCAGGCTCCGGTTATTAATATTGTTTCGTTTTCCATTTTGTTCTGTGCTGCAAACGTGCAGAAAATTTGTGAGCAGTTTGAAAGGAAGAGTAGGATGGTGGAAGGATGGAAGGATGGAAGGATGGAATGGTGGAAAGATGGAAGGGTGGAATGTTGGAATAATGGAATGTTGGAAGGATGGAATAATGGAATGTGGAATGTTGGAAAGATGGAAGTGTGGAAAGATGGAAGGGTGGAAGGGTGGAAAGATGGAATGGTGGAAAGATGGAAGAATGGAATGTGGAATGTTGGAAAAAAGGAATGGTTGAAAAAAGGAATGGTTGAAAGATGGAAGAATGGAATGTGGAATGTTGGAAAAAAGGAATGGTTGAAAAAAGGAATGGTTGAAAGATGGAAGGGTGGAATGTTGGAATGTTGGAAGGATTGAAAGATGGAATGTTGGAAGAATGGAATGGTGGAAAGATGAGCAAACTAATGAAGGAAGATTTTTTTATCCTTTCATCCTTCTATCTGCAGCCTACTACTTCTTGTATGTTTTTTCTTCCTCCATCAACATTTCCACAATAATTCATTTTTATATTGCTTTCAAAGCACTACTTTCGCACCGCCTTTTCAAAAGGTTATAGTTAATAAATAGCGTTAAACGCAAAAAATCAAATAGTAGTATGGCTAACATTGGTAAAATAAAACAAATCATCGGTCCGGTAGTGGACGTTAGTTTTGAGGCAGACAATGCCCAACTTCCTAAAATCTTAACCGCATTGGAAATCACCCGCGAAAACGGTCAGAAGTTGATTCTTGAAGTGCAGCAGCACTTGGGTGAAGATGCGGTTCGCACCATTTCGATGGACTCTACCGATGGTTTGCGCAGAGGAATGGATGTGTTGGATTTAGGCGCGCCTATCACTATGCCCGTTGGAGATTCTATTAAGGGAAGACTTTTTAATGTAATTGGTGAAGCAATTGACGGCATTCAAATTCCAGTTTCTAAAGAAGGAGGATACGGTATTCACCGTCAACCGCCACCTTACGAAGATTTGTCAACTTCAACAGAAGTATTGTTTACTGGTATCAAAGTAATTGACCTGATTGAGCCATACTCTAAAGGTGGTAAAATTGGTTTGTTTGGTGGTGCAGGTGTGGGCAAAACTGTGTTGATTATGGAATTGATTAACAACATCGCAAAACGCTACGAGGGTATGTCGGTGTTTGCAGGTGTGGGCGAGCGTACTCGCGAAGGAAATGACCTGTTGCGCGAGATGATAGAAAGTAACGTAATTAAATACGGTGAAGCTTTCAAACATAGCATGGAAGAAGGCGGATGGGATTTATCTAAAGTAGATGGCACTGAATTGATTAAGAGCCAGGCTACTTTGGTGTTTGGACAAATGAACGAGCCACCAGGTTCTCGTGCACGTGTTGCATTAAGCGGTTTGACCATTGCTGAATACTTCCGTGATGGAGATAAAAACGATGCAAGTGGTGGAAAAGACATCCTTTTCTTCGTAGATAATATCTTCCGTTTTACACAAGCAGGTTCCGAGGTTTCGGCACTATTGGGTCGTATGCCTTCTGCGGTGGGTTACCAACCTACTTTAGCTACCGAAATGGGTTTGATGCAAGAGCGTATCACATCTACTAAGCGTGGTTCTATCACATCGGTGCAAGCGGTTTACGTTCCAGCCGATGACTTGACTGACCCTGCTCCGGCAACTACTTTTGCCCACTTGGATGCTACTACAGTATTGAGCCGTCAAATTGCAGCTTTGGGTATTTACCCTGCCGTTGACCCATTGGATTCTACTTCAAGAATTTTGAGTGTGGATGTTATAGGAGCTGTGCACTACAATTGCGCTATGCGTGTGAAAGAAATTTTGCAACGCTATAAAGAATTGCAAGACATCATCGCCATACTTGGTATGGATGAATTGAGCGAGGACGACAAATTGGTGGTTCACCGCGCACGCAGAATTCAGCGTTTCTTGAGCCAGCCTTTTCACGTTGCCGAACAGTTCACTGGATTGAAAGGCGTGTTTGTATCTATTGAAGATACCATCCGCGGTTTCACTATGATTTTGGAAGGCGAAGTGGATGAGTATCCTGAAGCAGCTTTCAACTTGAAAGGAAATATTGACGAGGTAATTGCTGCCGGTCAAAAAATGTTGGCTGAAACAGCAAAATAATAAACCATGAAATTAGAAATACTTACACCTGAAAAGGTTCTTTACAATGGCGAAGCATCATTGGTGCAGTTGCCGGGCGTTGGTGGTTTGTTTGAGCTATTGAACAACCACGCACCTATTATTGCAGCACTTGCAAAGGGTAAAATAAAGTACAAAACACCTACCGAAACAGTTTCGCTTGCCATTACAGGCGGCTTTGTAGAATGCTTGAACAACAATGTGAGTGTGTTGGTAGAAGGTGTAGCTGCCTAGTAAATTACTTTACACAAAATATAAATGCCAATGCTGAAAAGTGTTGGCATTTTTTATTTTATAGAATAATATCAGCCCTTTTTTATTGGTTTTAGGTGGCGTGTGGGTTTTGTTTTTGTTTGGTTGAAAACAATAGTTTTATCTGTGTTGAGTTCATCTAAAAGTGTTTCTAACTTTTTGTCTATTGCCTCAAGACGTTGCTCGTGTTGTTTCCACATCTTCATGTTTTGTTCTAAAAAAAAGAGCCATGTTTTTTTAGTTTATTTCGAGTGTTTTTTTTACTGCTTCAGATTATTTTTACAATCATTTTTTCATGGTATAATGCCAACAATATTGACGTTCCATTTCTATGGTGGGATACTTCATTTTCATTTCTTTTTAATCCAGTTATTAGATTACAGGTTCCCAAATCACCTTTACCCTTTCCCAAATCACCTTCATCCTTTCCCACTTCATATACTCAATGATAATTCCATTACCTTGAAGCATAAAATTTCTGTTCAATCCCCAAGTTGATATAAAATTGGGGCAGTTTTTCTTTCTTCACCGCTTAACCATTCACCGAATAAATGACCGAACAAAAATCATCGCTGCTTTCGGCAGGCGTTATTGTGGCTTCCTTAGGCTACTTTGTAGATATTTATGATCTACTGCTATTTAGTATTGTGCGCGTGCCCAGTTTAGTTTCGCTAGGCTACAGTGGCGATGAGCTGAAAACGGTAGGGCTTCACCTGATTGATATGCAAATGTTAGGCATGTTGATTGGCGGCATTTTGTGGGGGGTGTTGGGCGATAAGCGCGGCAGGCTTAGTGTGTTGTTTGGTTCTATTTTTATTTATTCGTTGGCAAACATTGCCAATGGTATGGTGGGCAGCGTGCAGGCGTATGCTTTCTGGCGATTTGTGGCAGGCATTGGGTTGGCGGGCGAGTTGGGTGCAGGCATTACTTTGGTGGCAGAAATTCTGCCAAAAGAAAAGCGTGGTTTGGGAACCACCGTTGTTGCCGTGGTGGGTTTGACGGGTGCGGTTGTGGCAGGTTTTGTGGCTAAGGTTTTTGACTGGCGCGTGTGCTATTACATTGGAGGTGGGCTTGGGCTTGCGCTGCTGGTGTTGCGTGTAAGCGTTGCCGAATCGGGTATGTTTAAGCACACGCAAGCGGCAGGTGTTGCGCGTGGAAATTTCTTTGCACTGTTTACAAATGGTAAAAGGTTATTGCGTTACCTGCGTTGTATTTCTATAGGCTTTCCAACTTGGTTTACCATCGGTATTTTGGTAACGTTTTCGCCCGAGTTTGCAAAGGCTTTGGGTGTGGATGCAAGTATAGATGCGGGCAACTCGGTGATGTTTGCATATAGCGGGTTGGTAATTGGTGATTTGGTGAGCGGCTTACTCAGTCAATATTTGCGCAGCAGAAAGAAGGTGATGGCGATTTTTCTTTCGCTTAGCACATTGTTTACTTTTACTTATCTCAATGCTTTTGGCATCAGTGAAACCATGTTGTATGCCTTATGTTTTGCCCTTGGTTTCTCTAATGGCTTTTGGGTGATTTTTGTTACCATTGCTGCCGAACAGTTTGGCACAAACATGCGCGCCACGGTTACCACCACAGTGCCCAATTTTGTGCGAGGAGCCTTGGTACTAATCATTGCAATGTTTCGCTTTTTTGAAACGCAAACAAACATCCTTGTAGGTGCCATGATTGTTGGTGGCATTTGTCTTTCCATCGCCTTTGCATTTCTATATGGCATGAAAGAAACATTTGATGAAGATTTGAATTACGTAGAGGAATTGTAAGTGTCAATATGGCTGTGTTAAAGGATGAAGTTATAGCAATGGCGACAGATTTTAATACGAGAGCCAATGTCATTACGCCTTGTTCCGTAAAGCGGGGAATGAGGAACGACTGAAGCAATCTTAGTGGTAAAATATAAGCGGCAATGAGGAGCAAAAATATGGATTTATGTAGAAGACTATTGTTGTTTACCGGTGATAAGAGATTTTGCCAAAGAATGAGGCTTTCTTTTATTTATGCGGGTTCTCGTTTTTCAAATTTATAGGTGATAGTTGATAATCGTTATGTTTGGGGCGTGATTCGTATTGCTCATATTGAACTACCGGCTAAGCCATTGTTACTTGCACCTATGGAGGATGTGAGTGACCCGCCTTTTCGTCATTTGTGTAAAATGTATGGTGCGGATATGCTATACACGGAGTTTATTTCTTCGGATGGTTTAATTCGAGATGCCGAAAAAAGCACTAAGAAATTGGACATATTTGATGATGAACGACCTGTTGGCATTCAGATTTTTGGTGGCGAAGAGGAGCCTATGGCGCGCAGTGCAGAGATTGTGGAAGCTGCAAGACCGGAGCTTTTAGATATAAATTATGGTTGCCCGGTGAAAAATGTCGTTTGTAGAAATGCCGGCTCGGGTATTTTGCGCGATATTGATAAAATGATTCGGCTCACAGAGATTGTGGTGAAGTCAACCAAACTGCCCGTGACGGTAAAAACGCGCTTGGGTTGGGACGATAATTCTATTCGCATTGTAGAGGTAGCTGAACGTTTGCAGGATGTGGGTGTGCAGGCGCTTTCTATACATTGCCGCACGCGACATCAGATGTACACCGGCAGGGCTGATTGGAGTTGGATAACTAAAGTAAAAGAGAACCCGCGTGTGACTATTCCGATTTTTGGAAATGGCGATGTGGACAGCCCCGAAGCTGCCAAAGAAATGTTTGATAAATACGGTGCTGATGGTGTGATGATTGGCAGAGCCGCTATTGGCTATCCTTGGATTTTTCGTGAAATTAAACACTTCTTTAAAACAGGCGAACACCTTGCCCCGCCTACCTTGACCGAAAGGTTAGAGGCTGTAAAAACACATCTTCAACGGTCGGTGCAATGGAAGGGGGAAAAGCTGGGCATTTTTGAAATGCGTCAACATTATGGTAGCTATTTTAAAGGTTTAGAAAACATTAAACCCTTTCGAAGCCGATTGGTGATTGCGCCTATGGCAGCAGACATCATTGCGATTTTAGATGAAATGGAGGATTTTTATTCAGCAAGCAACCAAGTGCTATATGCTAAGGTGAATGTTAGCTACTGATTATTACTTACACCGCCCTTCTAATCGCATCTTTCACATCCTTCAAGCTACCTTCTTTGTATTCAAGATTTAGTTTTGTAGGTCTTTTAGATGTAGTAATTTTTTTGATGTCGTAGAATGGTTTTCCATCTATAACATTCACACCCAAAACAGTAATATTTTCATTTTCGGGCAACATCATTTCGTTGCCAAAATAGCTTATTACAGTGTTACTGTTGTCAAAAATGAGGTACACCTGACTTTCAGGCGTTCGATCAATTTGAAGTTTTGCAGTGAGTGTTTGCTTGGAAAGTTTATCAATATTAATCCAACCCATGCTACTCAATTGTGCAGTGTAAGCGTTGCGCAGTTCATTTATGTCGGTTAAACCTGCTGCGCTACGTTGATTGTAAAGGTCTGTTTCCAAATCTGCTACATAGTTGTAAATATCTTTATCGAATCTTTGTAAGTGCCACATTGCTTTGTAAATATCCATTTTGACAATTGTGTCGAAGGTGCAACCGAGCTGTTTCATAGCATCATTTACTAATTTCATTTGGCTGTTAAATCGAGATATGGTGAGCGGGTGAATTACCCGTTTGGTATTGTAGTTGCTGGCTGTAAGTTGTCGTAATTGGTCGGATGAAGTGAAGTACTGATTAGCCACCACTTTTTTCATTTCATTAATTTTTTTGATACACTCACTGAGTTTTACGAATTCAAAATATGTATCCTTATTGTTTTCAAACTTTGTTTTTTCGTTATAAGCAATACGCTCATAAAGTTTTCTATTCAATTCAAAATCGCGCAGTGCATTTTGATATGTTTCAACCGCTTGATAAAATCGCTTTAATCGTTTTTCATAATTCATTGAGTCGAAATGATACACGCGCATTCTTTTTTCATATTCCTTTTCCATCAGTTTGTTGCGTTGCGATTTTGTCATCAGCGCAAAACGCACATTGCTAATTACAGGTTTCATTTCTTCTTTGAGAGGCACTTTAGGTTTGCGCGGCTTAGCAACTTTTAATTTGGGGAAGGCAGGAATCAGAGAAAGTTTCAAAGTGTCAATGGCTAACATAGTGTACTTTTTGCTACGCTTCATCTCAATGATTTCATTGAGTTTATTGGTGTCAATTTTTACAAAAGGAAGTTCCTTGCCATTTATCTTGCTCAACACTGGGCGTTGTGTATTTACCCATTCCCCTTTAATATTTGTTGAACTATTTTCATTCATTATATATAGGCTCATTCCCTCCTGCAATTTCTCAGCCGGAATAGCTGCGTTCATTGTTATGCCATCTTTCAATCGCAGTTTTTGACTGCCTATTGTTGCATCAATTTTAAACATGCCTCCACTCACTAAAATTCCTTGATTACTGATAGTAGATAGCCCATGCCTGAGCCAACTTTCTTTATCTAATGCTTCAACAACATTGATGGTAACTTTTGCTGCGAGAATAGGTTTGCCATCTTCAGTTTCAAAAGCATTGGCTGGAATATTCAACTCAAAACCGCTTTGTGTTTTTACTTTGTTGGCAACGTTTGCCGTAAGCTCTTTGGTAAAAGGCTTGTTACTTAAATCACTTATTAATTCCTGCACACTGTTCCAATGAAAAATCTTAAGCGTCAACTCCACCCTGCGGTTTGCCTGTTTGTCTATTTCAGATTCATTTTTGGCGATTGGCTTTGTTTCACCATACCATTGATACATGATTTTATTTTCCTCCAATCCTGCATTTGTAAGAAATTCAAAAACAGATTGCGCCCTTTGTTGCGACAAATCAATATTGTATGCCACCGAGCCAACATTGTCTGTATGCGCATCTAAATGAATTTCATAATTTGCAGAATGCTGACTTCGAATAACCTCTACAGCTTCAGCAAGTTGCTCCTTTGCAAAAGGCTCTAACTCGAAAGAATTATTTGCAAATAGTAAACTGAATTTTTGTTCGGTAACTGCTGCGGTTGAAAAATTTACAACGGCAAAAATTGCTACCACCGAGAGAGAGGAATGCCTTTTCATAAACCTGTTTTATAATAAAACGTCAGGCTTATTTTTTTATTATGATTTTAGTATAGAAAATTTTAACGGGCTTATTGTTTCATTATTCTTTTTGTAAAAGTCTTTCCTAAAATCCTGATAGTTATAAGGTAAACACCTGGAGACAGATTGCCTACGTTCACCTTTGTGTGCTTCAAAAAATTGCCCGATAGTTTCGTGCTTCCTATCAAATCAAATACCGTGAAAGACGCTTTTATCGGCTGCTTTACATCAATAAACAAAAAATCGCTGAAAGGATTTGGATACACGTTAGGTTCTATATTTCTGTCAATATCTATTACGCCACCCGAAACATTATTGCTGATAAACTGTACTGTGCTTTTGCTGCAACCGAGCTTGTTGGTAACTGTGAGGGTGACTGCTAGCGTTTGGTTGGCAGCTATGGGCACGGAGGCTTGCTGGGTTTGAAAATTGGTGCCTGAAACATTCCACAAAAATGATGTTGCGTTAGAACTATCAGCAAATAACTGTAGCGAATCGCCATTAACTTGATAGCTGAATTTAGCTACAGGGCAGGTGTCCACTTCTACCGATTGCTTGAATGTATCGGCACAAGCAGCATTGGCAACTATTTGAGTGATTTCATAATTTCCAGGAGCAGCATAATTGTATAAATTTAGATTTCCTGTAATTGAGAATCCATTACCCAAATGCCACCACTTTGAAGTGCTATTGTTAGATGAATCTTTGAGCACAACATTGAGTTGATTTACAGAAGTAATTGCAAACTGAGCTTTTGCTTTTGGCAGCACTTTAACTTTAAAAGTAATAGGCTCGGATACAACATCTAAATAGTTTTTTTCAGTAACCGTAATAGTTACAATACCAGTGTCAACACAATAAAAAGTGAGTTGATTGTTGTTGATGTTTTGCAAGGTTGCTGCATTGCCTTGAATATCCCAACAGTAGGAACTTCTGTCGCGCAACAATGCTTGAACTGTTATGGTTGCGCCAACGCAAGCAATGTTATCGCCTGAAATTTTTTGCGGCTTTGGCATCATGGCTTCATACAAAAATGGTCCGGTGTATTTGTAGGCAGTATCTAGTAATGAAGCATTTAGCAGCCAAGGTTCGTGTCCCTCTCCTACCAAAGGAATTAGCTTGTTTTTAATACCTAAATTATTTAGTCGTTTATGAATTGGCACACTGCCATACACCACAGGAAAAACAGGATACGAAAACGGGTTGCCCGAGTTGTAAGGAACCAGCACATCGCCATCGCCATGAAAAGAAATAACAGGGCAATTTTCATCGGGTTCATTTTGTATCAGCAAGGTGTCTAAAATTGCCCCCCAATGATTTACAATGGCGCGAATCTTGGGCATGCGTTTGCCAAAATCGGTATTTCCTGCACAATCAAAACAACCCAAATCTGCAGGCTCTAAAAGAATTCCGAAAGTAGAAAGTGGGCGTTGGCTTTCTTCAAAATAATTAGAATGCAAACCCGAAAAACAACCTGCGCTGCTGCCTGTCAATATCACAGAAGCGGTATCAATTCTGTACTGTTGATTACGTTGACACAAAAACCTAACCGCAGCCCGCAGGTCTTGCGTAGCGCGATACACAGCCCGCACAGTGCTTTCACTGCCTACTACATTAAAACCAATTCGGTAATCAATGGCTACTACTACAAAACCCATTTTGGCGAAAGTGGTGCAGTAATCAGGGATAGGAGGCTGGTTTTTATCACCAATTAAAAATGCACCGCCAAAAGCATAAACAATCACCGGACGGTTGGATAAAGTATCGCCCGTTGGTTCATAAATATCCATGTATAAATTCTGTGCTTGAATAATCGCCCCATAAGGGTCGGCAGTGCCATAATACACCTGCGAAGTTTTAGTGACTGCACTAAAAACTTTCTCCTTATATCTGTTGCTTACACAATTGCTGCTTTGGGCAAAAAAATGCATAAATGACAGCAGCATTGCTGTTAGTAAAACTGTTCTCATTCTTTTTTGAGATTTAA
>CAZKHZ010000129.1:0-10800 GCA_964552715.1 uncultured Chitinophagaceae bacterium
ACCAATTCTTTCCTCATAACAAAATCACCAAAGCTTTCTGCTTGGTTACGTTCATTTGAATAGGATGCAAACACAGGTTCTAATGCAGCAAGAATACCTGCTTCATCAACGTTTTGCTTGTATATTTTATTCAGTCGTTGCCCCTGCACATCACCTCCAAGATGCAAATTATAAACCCCTGCCGACACACCCACCAATGCAATTTCTGCAAGGTAAGGACGAGCGCAACCATTAGGGCAACCCGTCATGCGAATGATAATTTCCTGAGACGATAAGTTGTGCTTTTCGAGAATCGGTTCAAGTTTAGATACCAATATAGGCAAGTATCTCTGCCCTTCTGCAAATGCCAATGGACAATTAGGCAAAGCCACACATGCAACCGAATTTCTGCGCAAAGCAGACGATGCTTCGGTATGTTTTTTCAAGCCATATTTTTCAAGAATAGCATCTATTATATCTTTATCCTTTGCATCCACATCACCCACTATTAAATTCTGATTGCAAGTAAAACGGAAGTTTACCTTACCTGTTTTGGCGATTTCTAACATGCAGGTTTTCATCTCCAAATCGTTTTCATTGCATACTCTACCATGCTCTACAAAAACGGTGTAATACCATTTTCCTTCATGGTTTTGATGCCAGCCGTAATAATCCGTACGCTGAGTTAATATATAAGGCACAATAGGTTTCAGTTCCGCCCCTGTACGTTTGGCTAGCTCTTCTTTGAACCACTCTAAACCGTAATTATCAATTGTATATTTCATGCGTGCCAGCTTTCTATCACTGCGGTTGCCATAATCGCGCTGAATAGTTACGATTTCATAAACTGTTTTAAGCGTTTCTTCTTCTGTTTCACAGAAACAAATATCACTTGCTGCGCGTGGATAAGTTGCTTCGTTGCCATGTGTCATGCTCATGCCGCCACCAGCAACTACATTAAAGCCTTTCAAAACATTATTCTCAATCACTGCAATCAAGCCAATGTCATTTGCCATTACATCAATATCGTTGTTGGGGGGAATAGCAATAGCTATTTTGAATTTACGCGGCAGGTAAGTGGTTTTGTATAGTGGGTCTTCTTCATCCTTTTTATCCAAGAGCTTTTCCTCATCTAACCATATCTCGTAGTAGGCTCTTGTCTTAGGCATCAGCAGTATGCTTATTTTATCGGCATAAGCATGTATCTGCGTATGAATAGGCGATTGCATGGGATGTGCTGCGCACACAACGTTTCTATTGATGTCGCCACAAGTGGCAATGCTATCTAATTTGGCAAGATTAAAACCTTGAATAGTTGGCTTTAAATGCGACTTAATAATGCCATGCAATTGTATTGTTTGGCGTGTAGTAATCTTAATAACACCTGTTGAATGATTATTGGAAATTTCATGCAATGCTAGCCATTGCGCACTATTCATCACCCCTCCAGGCAAACGAAGACGAATCATGTAATTATAATCACGCTCCAATTTTTTCTGCGCGCGCTCCTCGCGTCTGTCACGGTTATCTTGCTGATAAATTCCGTGAAACTTTATTACTGATTGATCGTCATCAATAATAGAACCAGTCAATTCATTTTGGAGTGAATCAGCAAGTGTACCGCGCAACGCGATACTGTCTTCTTTTATCTTTTCTACTGCCGAAAGTTTTTCGCTCATAATAATGGTATTAATTTAGGATGTGAAAATATAATTCAATACGAACTTCATTGCAACAAAAAAGCCCCACCAATGTTGGCGAGGCTTTTTGTATAATTTATTTGTTGCAATTTATTTGATGATAATAAATCGCTTAGTAGCAGATTGACCATTCATGCTCAAGTGCATTACATAGTTACCAGCCTGCACAGAAGAATAATCTAATTGTTTGCTAAAACTATTTCCTGCCCTCTCTAATTTCTCTGAAGCAATCAATTGTCCCACATTGCTGTAAATATCAAATGATAATTCTGATGCTTCTGAACTTGCAATATACAAGGTCATCATACCTTTAGATGGATTTGGGAAAAGCGTTACCAAGTTGCTGAATGAATTCAAATTTTCTATTCCACTTATTACAAAATCAATTACGTTACTGGTGTCAAAACATCCGCTTGCATTAGAAACGATACAAGAGTATGGACCATTAACTACTGGAGTGTAATCAGTTGAATTTGCACCAGATATAGGCAATCCATTAAACAACCACTGATAAGAAAATCCGCTTGCCGCAGTTAAAGTTGTTGAATTAGATTGAAAGATACCAGTTGCCGCAATATAAAGTGGCACAGGAGTGCGAAGCGTTGCGCTAACATTTTCAGTTATAACTTTGCATCCTGTTATGCTATCTGAAATCTGCACCTTTATAATGGATATTGTATCAGCAAGTATAAATGGATCAGCAGGAATAAAGTAGCTGCTGCCATTTTCGAAAGGAATTACAGAAGTATCATTTTTGAACCATACATAGCGATAAGGACCACCATAAACTGAAAGAAAAATTGTATCGCCACTACAAACCGAAGTATCAGGCAGTGCAGCAATTGAAGTTGCAAGAGGCAATGCATTAACCGTTACAGTATCAGTTTGTGTATAGATTGTATCCAACTTGGTGCCGATATACATTGTACCCGAAACACCACCGCCACTTGGCGAATTAGTAGAAAACGCAAATACTCCAGGACCTGTCAAAACTGTTGTGTATGTACCACCATCATCATCGTTAGATGTAGGATCGTCATCTTCAAAGCGAATGGAAATTGCTGCGCTTTCAAGTGTAAAAGGTTTACCTCCTTGCAACAATTCACTTGCAATCCATTTAGCATTTCTGCTACCATCTTTTGGAGCACTATTAAAAGATTTTGAACCACTAGTAAAGAAGAACTTAGGATCAGGGGATGCGGTGCAACCTAATATTGGAATATTTGGCTCTTCAATATCACCACAAAACCAATTGCCGGTTACTGTAGCTACTACGCTATCTAAAGAAAGATCAAAAAACTTTGTTTGAAGTGATGGATAATAAACTCCAGGCTGGCTATAAAACACTGGAGCAGGTTTTTTACCTGAGCCTTGTGTGCCGTTACCATAGTCCCATTCAAACTCGGTTACCTGCGGTGCAAGTGCAGGGTATGTGCCTTCATACTGTACTGTAAGTGTATCGCAACCTTTGTTTGTGTTATAACTAAAGAATGGATTGCCGCCACCACAATTTTTTACAATTAAAGGCAAAGAAAAAGACTGCGATTGTGTGGTGGTAATTGGCGCAGTAACATTTGCATTAACTGTTACTGTTATAAAGAAAGTTCCAAAAGAAGCCGGTGTGCCACATATTTTAATGCAACCTCTTCTTTCATTAACGCCCGACAAAGAATAAAAACCGCTCGGGTCATCTATCTGCCAATTTAAACCCACCGGCAAACCAACAATACTAACTAACTGAACACTGCTCAGTGTTACATTCTGTCCTTGATAAATTAAACTCTTCGGTATATAAAAAGTAAGATCTTGGCTATACGGTGCATTGAAACAAGCATCAGGTAAAATAGCAGGACATATTGCCACATCCTTATTTGCTGTACAACCCACATCAACAGCACAGCCTGGACAACCTGATTGTGCAAAATTCATATTGGCTTTGAACATAAACAACACCAACAACATCGCTGAATAGCGTAACTTATTAAACATACTCTGTATTTATTTTTCCCAAAAATAGCTTTTCACTTTAAAGATGCAACTAATACAAGAAGCGATTGTAACAATTGGGGTTGCAATACTATGCCGATTGCTGTGTCATAAACTGCATATCGTAGAGTTTTTTGTAGTAGCCGTTTTGCGCAAGCAAGGTTTCGTGCGAACCAAATTCTTTTAACTCGCCTCTGTCGAACACGGCAATTTTTTGTGCATGGCGAATAGTAGAAAGGCGGTGTGCAATTACAATAGAAGTTCTGCCCTCTACTAATTTTTCTATGGCTTTTTGGATGATTGATTCACTTTCACTGTCTATCGAAGATGTAGCTTCATCTAAAATCAAAATAGAGGGTTTGAAAACCAAGGCGCGAACGAAAGAAATCAACTGTCGCTGCCCCATTGCAAGCGTTGCGCCACGCTCCATCACTTTGTAATCGTATCCACCGGGTAGGCGTTTAATAAACTCATGCGCACCCACCAGCTTTGCAGCTCGAATCACTTCTTCGCGGCTGATGGCTTCATCACGCAGGGTAATGTTTTCAAACACTGTGCCGGCAAACAAAAACACATCCTGCAACACTATACTCATAAGCCTGCGCAGCGCACCCAATTCATAATCGCTGATAGGCACATCATCAATCAGAATTTTGCCTTTGCTGATGTCGTAAAACCTGCCGAGCAGCGAAATAGAGGATGATTTGCCTGACCCCGTAGCGCCAACAATAGCAAGTGTTTCTCCGGCTGCAAGCGTAAAGTTTACATCCTTTAAAACGTAGTGTTCATCGTTGTAAGCAAACCATACTTTTTCAAATTCTATTTTGCCTTTAATATTTTGCGGAGCAAAAGTTCCCTTGTTCGGAATGCGTTTATCTTGGTCTAAAAGTTTGAATACTCTTTCGCAAGCCACCAAGCCTCTTTGAATGGTGTTTACCTTATCAGCAATAAAACGCAAGGGGCGAAAAAGCATATTGATATAAAGAATAAAAGCCATGATAACGCCCACCTCGGCTTCGCCATGAAGTATCTGCCGGGAGGCATTCCACACCAGCAAACCAACAGATGCAGCCAGCAAAATTTCCACCGCAGGAAAGAAAAGCGAGTAGTACCAAATGCCATTGATGTTCGCTTTCTTCAATGAATTATTAATGTTGGAAAACTTACCAAATTCCTTTTTTTCAACATTAAATAATTGAATGATGCGCATACCCGTAAGATGCTCTTGCAGAAAGGCATTGAGGCGACCGATTTGTGTTCTCTCTTCTTGAAAAGAACGCTTTACACCTTCTTGAAACCAACGGGTAACAATCAACAGCAAAGGCAGGGTGGAAACACTGATTAAGGTAAGCTTCCAGTTGGTAAAAAACATAAAAGAAAGCACCACGATAATGGTGAGTATATCGGCAAGAATGGTAATCAAGCCCTCCGAAAAAGTATCGCTTACAGCTTCTATATCGCTGATGGTGCGGGTGGTAGAAGTGCCGATGGGCGTAGTATCAAAATACTTGAGGCGCGACTGAATAATGTGATTGAAAACACGCACCCGCATATCGCGAATCACACTTTGCCCCAGCCAAGCCGTAAGAAAGTTGAAAGCATAGCGCAGTAGCGACTCCACAACAAGAAAAACAAGCAACAGCAAAGCCATCTTTTGCAAGCCATCTAAGTTGTAGTGTGTTATGTAATTATCTACCGTATGCTGAACAATCTTTGGGCGAAACGGGGCAACAAATGCCAGTGTCAGCGACAGAGCAATGGACACCCGAAACCATAACTTGTAGGGGTTTGCAAGGCGCAAAATGCGCCATAGCAAGTCAAAATCTAAAAGTTGTTTTTGTGCAGTATTTCCGCTTTCCATAAAGGCGCGGTGAATGTAATGCAGAGATGCGACACATCAGTTAAGAGATATTAAAATGGTGAAGTGAGAGGAGTTGCGAGGAACAACCTGGGTGATAGTACAAGTAGGCAAGAACATTCGTGCTTCGACTTTGCTCAGGGTGACAATATTACCACGAATACACGAATGAATACAAAGGTGCGAAAAGGGTTGGCGACTTATTTTTTTGTTAGTGATGGAGCGCGATGGACATAATTTGATTTGAATATATACACGGTATGAAGTGTGTTTCTATCACTAACATGGGTGGGTGGAGAGAGTAATGAGTGATTCTTTTTGTGAGGGGATGCGCTTGTATATAGTGTAAGATGGTGTGGGTGGTAATGCTTATGGTACGGTTTGCATCCAAGTTGGCGTGTTCACCGCTTTCGGACTACTGGCAAAATAATGCGGTAAGCATTTAAAGTAATGGCTACCTTAATGATGCGCTTAAATATACCGTCTAAAAATTTGAGGAAGTTGAGGGCAAGTACCCTGAAACAGGGGGGATGGCAACTATGCTCTAAATACTGAATCTTATAACACTGATTTGTTTTGCCGATGTAAAATATTATCGGCATTCAATCCCCACCCAGTGTTTTAAAACTTATGAAAACTGCTTTTAAATCTAAAACCGATACCTCAACCCCGCTTCGCCACCAAAAAACATGGGGCGGGCGTTTTGATTGCCAGTTTTGGAAATGCTGAGTTGATAGGTAGCACCTGCATTCAGCAAAAGCGATGGCAACAATTTAATTTCTACACCCGTGGTGGAATAGAAATTTGCAAAGTAGCGTTTGCTACCATTGCGGTAGTCGTTGGTAGAAGCAGCCGACTTACTTTTTTCGTTCCAAAATTGCTCGGTAAAATTGCCCGTGGTGGTTACATTATTTGTTTGGTTATCTATCTGTTTAGCAACATCATCGGGCACATCAAAACTCAAATTTTCTTTCACCTTGATGTGATTTACGACACCTGCGCCAATAAACCAACTCACTCGCTGGGATGAAACGGGATACACATTTACCCCAACAGGAATAGCCACCGAATGAATGTTGGAGGAATATGACAAAGGCGAAAAAGCAGTGTCGGTATTGCTTACATTATGCAGCGCAAAAGATGTTTTGCTGTATTGCACACCATTGGTAATAGCAACATACTTGCCAATGCGGAATGCTTGTTGAATTCCCGCAAACCAGTTTGCTTGATGATGAAACTTACCCTGCGTAAATGAAGCCGAAGCTCCGGCAACTGCGCCTATTTCGTAATAAAATAATTTCTTTTTGACGGGCAATTTCACTGTGCCTTCTTCCAATTTTTCATCATTTAAAATTTCGGCTGCTGCTATTTCATTGTTTAAAAGAAATGCTGGGAGCGAATGGATAGAAGCAAATAATACATCTTCTCTTATCACATTAGTGGATGCTATATTTTCACCAACAACATCTGATGGTTTGAAAACATCAGCGGCATTTGTTTTGGCTAAAGCTTTATCTTTTGCAAGCAGCTTTTTATATTGATTTTTGGCAACACTATTGGTTGACTTTTTACTGCGTGAAGGTTTAGCTTCTGAACCTCCATTAAGGCTTTTAGCTGTTGATGAAATTTTAGCTACCCCGTCAGCGTTCGTAGTCCCATACGGTGGTTTATTGTTGCTTCCAATAGGTGACTTCACATCAAGCGATGCTGTCTGTTTAGCAGATATATCTTCGGTATTTTGATTTTGTGATGCAATATCATTTGTAGCAATTTGTGCGGATGAAAACTGAGTATTACCTGAAGAAACATTTTCTGAAACCTCGGCAGATTTGTTTGCGATAGCTGTAAAAGAATTTTGTTTTGGAGAGAGCAACATCAGCGACACAGCACCCATCACCGCAGCAATGGATGCACCGCTTAACCACAACCAAAAGAAACCTCTGCGCTTCTTGCGATTGTTGAGCATGGCATCCATTTGCGCCCAAGCGTTTTCATCAAAGGGCGCATGGTAGCCCCCGAGTTTTTGACGCAGTAGTTTATCGTTCATTTCATTTTGCATAAGCCCCAACATTTATTTCGTTTCTCAATCGAATCATCTCTTGCAATTTCATTCGTGCTTTAAAAAGATTGCTTTTGGAAGTGCCTTCATTTATTTCCAACATTTTAGCAATTTCTACATGGGTGTAACCTTCTATCACAAACAGATTAAATACAGCGCGGTAAGCAGGGCTTAGCTGATTTACCAATGCAATAATGTCCTCTGCCTCCATGTTCGCAATCACATCATAACTTTCTTCTTTATACACCACCTTCTGCATGTCGGTATGTTGGTGGCGAGCTTCGCTGCGCAGTTGGTCAATGGCAGCGTTCACAACAATGCGATACATCCATCCTTCAAAATTTCCACCAGCCTTTTTGTACTGCCCCATGGTGGTAAATATTTTCATGAAGGCATTGTTCAGCATAATCCTTGCATCATCTCCACAAGAAGCGTAGCGCAGACAAACCCCCATTAACCTCCCATAATATCTTTCGTACAAGCGTTTCTGTGCTGTACGATTGTTATCAAGACATCCTTCTATCAGTTCTTCCAAGGTTTGTTTGTAGGCTACTTCCATTTTATTACGAGTGAAAGAACGCTTCTTTTTAGTCCTTGCTTATTCTGCTCAACAAAGTTATGTTGTTTATATCAGCATAGCTGTATTGATACAAGCCATCGGTTCCTGTCATCCACAGGCGTTTGTTGTGGGGTATCACATCTGTAGATTGAATATTCTTAAAGTGTGAAAGCGGATTGTTGGTAATTTTCATCACATCTTTTGCATCAAACACTTTTAAACCCTCGGTGCCATCGCAGATAAACAAGGTACCATTATCAATTCCCAAACCATGCGGGTTAGTAAAAGGATAGGTGATAAGCAATTTGGGTGCAGTTGCATTAGAAACATCAATCACATCCAATTGATTGTTGGCATTGGTGCAGAGCGAACCCGAGCGCAAGGTTACAAAAGCGTGATTGTTTTCCACCACCACAGGGTCGCAGGCGGTCATGTGCATATAGCTTCCAAGAAGAGAAGGCACATCGGGATTGCTTAAAGAAAAAATCCTCATACCAGTTTGTGAACCAATGAAGAGCTTATTCTGATAAGGGAAAATGGTTTCAATATCCCAACCGATGTTTGCAGTAGATGTTTGCACGGGCTGAGCAGAATTGCTGATAGAAAATGCTTTTAGGTTACTATTATCCACTATATACAAACGATTGCCGGTGATGGCAAAGCGCGCCATAGAGCCACCCTTACCTGAAGCAGTAGTTGTGGTTTTTACACTTCCACCTGTAGTTGTGTTAGTTACGGGTCCACCAAAGTTATCTTCCATAAAAGGACCTCCGCCTTTCCACCATCCACCACTACCTCTGCCGTTGCAATCGGAGTTCATGCTGTCGGTTTTGGTTACTTCTTTCCAGTCGGTAACAATGCCTTTTGCAGGGTCGTAGTAATATCCTGCAAAGCTTCTGTCGGGGATGGCATTCTCTACTCTGTTTACTTCAACTGCGGCTAGAGGATTGGAGATATTCAAAGTTACTAAATCAACATAGCTATCTGCATACAACATATCACCTACCACAGCCATATCAATATTGCCAGGAATATTAATGAACGAAACTTTTTGTGGTGAAGAGGGATTGCTATTGTCAATAACGTGAATGCCTTTGTCCACTTCATTCACAAATAAATATTTTCCATAAAGGTAAATCTTGCCTGGTGCCTTGAGTGGTTGTGCTGGTAACGTTTTTACTGCGCTACGCAGTTCTTCCTTACTAATGTAAACAGGTTCGTAGGTTTTGTAGGTTACGGTTTGTAGGCAATCTTTTTTGCAAGAAGAAAATGAGCTTGCAGCCACAACGAGAAGGATAAGAATACGATTCATGTTTTTATTTTTATTGAGTGAGACAACCTTTTAATGCTTTACAAACGTTTCATATTTCTAAACCGTTGCCTGATGCAAAAAAATATTTTCAAATCCGTCAACGCATTTTGCTTTCTTGTACTATTTCAATTTTTATATGCGCAGAAGAAAGACAGTTTGCTACAAAGCCCCTCAAAGGTATATTATGCAAAACACAAAGGCTACATGGGCAGTGTAGAGGCAGGTGTGCTGATTGGTTTTGAAAAAGTTTATTCTATCCCTGACAATTGCTATTACTGCGAAAGTGTTGCCCAACGCAGAGAAAACATTGCCATCAGTTTGCGCACGGTGCATGGCTATCGCTTTTTTCCATATTTATTTGTTGGAGGGGGCGTGGGATTTGACAGATACACCGGACACTTTCAATCTTACGTTCCACTATTTGTGCGACTGCAATCAGAGTTTTTGAAAGGAAAGATTACCCCTTTTGTTTCAGTTGATGCAGGTTATGGATTTTTAGTGCAGGAGAACAAGCAGGAGGGTTTAGTCTTTACAAAAAAGCCAAACCTTGGTGGCGTGTATGTGGCGACCGCTGCGGGTGTTCGTCTTTATACAAGAAGTCGCGCATCTATTGCATTAAGTATGGGTTACGCTTTGCAAAAAAGTCGCTCTACTTTTGAATACGAATATGAGGGAAGCCCAATATATGATATTTACAGAACGTATCAGCGCATGACTGTGGGTGTGGGTGTGGTGTTTTAGGGTAAGTTATGAAGTATTTAATAATTCAATCTTGAAGCAAGGATAAGTCTATAAACAATAAACTTCTCCTCGCTTACTTTAAAGGCAACTATATATTTCTCCTTGAAAGTAAAACAGTGATATCCCCATTTTGCAAGGTCAGGACTTTTACAAATAGTGAACGTCAAATTTAATCGCGCTAAATCTTCTATTGTGCCCAAAAATCCTCCTGCCATTTACCTCCTGAGCCAAAGGTATTCTGACCTTAAATCCAATTCACTAAACTGATAAGTGAATTTAATGGTCGCTTTTTGACAACTACCCTCACTTCTTTTTACTGATTGCAGAACGATTCTTTTCGAGACTTTTTTTAACCAATAGTTTGGCTTCTTGCATTGTAACCTCTTGTTCTTGTGATGATGGTTTTAACCATTCATCTAACTTTTTGGGTGAAATACTTTTTCCGGGCAAAATCATTTCTTCATCAGTTAATGCTGCATCATCAATAATTTCAATAGCCTTTTCAGTAAACGTTTGTTCTCTCATGTATTTCATTAGTGCCGCGCCCTTTTTGGTTCGGGTGTTTACCTTGATAATTACATTGTTCATAAACCATATTTAAGAAAA
>CAZKHZ010000130.1:0-10797 GCA_964552715.1 uncultured Chitinophagaceae bacterium
GAGTTTTTTAAACTCAATCAATCTTTCATAAACCAAGTTTAAGCCAAATAATATTTTAGTTCTTATACTCTGCATCTGAGTTATCTTTTTTCATCATTGTAGCTTTTTAATAGATTGAATTTACTCCCACTCAATAGTTGCAGGTGGCTTGCTGCTAATGTCATACACCACACGGTTTACACCACGCACATTATTGATAATATCGTTGGAGGTTTTTGCAAGAAAATCATAGGGCAGATGACACCAGTCGGCAGTCATACCATCGGTAGAACTCACAGCGCGCAGGGCAACCATGTTTTCATAAGTGCGTTCATCGCCCATCACACCCACGCTTTTTACAGAAGTTAAAATAGCACCTGCTTGCCACACTTTATCATACAAACCAAACGACTTCATATTGCGGATATAAATGTCATCGGCTTCTTGCAAGGTCTTTACGCGCTCAGGTGTTATTTCTCCCAAAATCCTTACTGCCAAACCGGGTCCAGGGAACGGATGACGATTTAAAATATCGGGATGCAGTTCTAGTTCTCTGCCCGCTCTGCGCACTTCATCTTTGAATAGGTATCGCAGCGGTTCAACAATTTTTAGCTTCAATCTTTCGGGTAAGCCACCAACATTGTGGTGCGACTTGATAGTAGCCGAAGGTCCTTTTACACTTACGCTTTCTATCACATCGGGGTAAATAGTTCCCTGCGCCAACCATTTTATATCAGGGTGCTTGTTCGCCTCTGCTTCAAATACTTCCACAAATACTCTGCCTATGATTTTACGCTTTTGCTCAGGGTCTGAAACTCCATTCAATTCATTCAAAAATAAATCGCCTGCGCGCACACCTACCACATTCAAACCAAGATGCTCATACTTTTGCAATACTTCTTCAAATTCGTCCTTACGCAGCAAACCATTATCTACAAACACACACAACAAATTTTTGCCGATGGCTTTGTGCAACAACAATGCTGCCACCGAAGAGTCCACACCTCCGCTCAAACCCAATAGTACATGCTCGTCAGCCAATTGCTTTTTTAAGGATTCAATAGTTTCAGTTACAAACGAAGCGGGAGTCCAGCCATGTTTGCAGCCACAGGTTTCAAACAAAAAGTTATTCAGAATTTTGTGCCCCTCGGTGCTGTGATACACCTCCGGATGAAATTGCAAAGCATATACTTGATTGGCAAAAGCATCTTTCTTTGAACGAAAAGCCGCCACCACTTTTGAATCGCTTTCTGCTATCAACTCAAAGTTGTCGCCCACGCTGCGGATGGTGTCGCCATGGCTCATCCACACTTGGCTGTAATTGCTGATGTTGTGCATCAGTTTATCCGATAAATCAGTTATTTCTAAATGCGCTCTGCCGTATTCGCGTTTGTCGCTTTTTTCAACGTTGCCACCATTTTGTTTTGCCAATAATTGTGCACCGTAACAAATGCCCAACAATGGTTTTGCGGCAATCAACTTTGCGGTGTCCACGAACGGAGCCTCAGTTTCATTTACACTGGCTGGGCTGCCACTTAGTATAATTCCTTTTACATCCTCCCCGATTTCGGGAATGTGGTTGTAGGGAACAATCTCGCAATAAACCTCGCTTTCACGTATTCTTCGGGCAATAAGTTGGGTATATTGAGAACCAAAATCTACTATCAAAATCTTTTCGTGCATGGCAGCGAAACTAAGTTGTTGTTAGCTAACCTTTGGCTTAATTTTTTGGAATGAAGAATAATTCAATATTAAAAATTAATTCCCTACTAATTTGGTAGTTTAAATAGAGTATTTACATTTGCCTTACAATTCTAGTAGTTCTATTAAAAAATGTTTGTTTATCAGGAATGAGGGTAGCGTGCCGGCTTAATGAACCATTGGCAACTTAATATTTCTCTAATAAAAACAGGGGAATTGGAAAACGGGTGTCAAATCTTGCTCAACCTGATAAACAGAAAAAGATAAATAGAAGCAAAGCCGTTCAATAAATATTTTTAAAAAATTTAAAACAAAAGCATGAGCAATTACAAATTTGAAACACTACAACTTCATGCAGGGCAAGAAGTTGACCCAACCACAAAAAGCCGCGCGGTGCCTATTTATCAAACCTCTTCGTATGTGTTTGATAACACTGCACATGCAGCTAATCTTTTTGGATTAAAAGAATTTGGCAACATCTACACAAGGTTGATGAACCCCACTACGGATGTGTTTGAAAAACGCATTGCTGCATTAGAAGGTGGTGTAGCTGCGTTGGCAGTTGCTTCTGGCCAAGCGTCACAGTTTATTGCGCTCACCAATATTTTAGAAGCGGGTGATAATTTTGTTTCCACTTCCTTTTTATATGGTGGCACTTACAACCAATTTAAAGTGCAGTTCAAACGCTTAGGTATTGAGGCGCGTTTTGCTGAAGGTGATAATGCCGAGAGTTTTGAAAAACTGATTGATGGAAATACAAAAGCATTGTATTTAGAAACTATTGGCAATCCTGAATTAAATATTCCCGATTTTGAAAAAGTGGCTGCAGTTGCCGCAAAGCACAATATACCGTTGATTGTGGACAATACATTTGGAGCGGGTGGCTATCTATTTCAACCATTAAAACATGGCGCAAATATTGTTGTAGAATCGGCTACAAAATGGATTGGCGGACACGGCACCAGCATTGGCGGAGTGATTGTGGATGGAGGAAATTTTAATTGGGGAAATGGAAAATTCAAACAATTTACCGAGCCAAGTGAAGGCTATCATGGGTTGAAATTTTGGGATGTTTTTGGCGAAGGAAATCCATTGGGTTTACCCAATATTGCATTCATTATTCGGGCTCGTGTTGAAGGTTTGCGAGATTTTGGTCCAGCAATTAGTCCGTTTAATTCATTCTTATTTTTGCAAGGTTTAGAAACTCTTTCGCTTCGTGTAGAGCGCACCATTTCAAACACATTGACATTAGCTTCTTGGTTAGAAAAACATCCGGCAATTGAGCGAGTAAATTACCCAGGTTTGGCAAGCAGCAAATACAACGCTTTAGCCAAAAGATATTTGCCCAATGGAGCAGGTGGTGTAATTACTTTTGATATTAAAGGCAATGCCGAAACAGCAAAAACTTTTATTGATAATTTGAAGTTGGCAAGCTTGCTAGCAAATGTAGGTGATAGCAAAACATTGGTTATTCATCCTGCTTCTACCACACACGGGCAACTCTCAGAAACCGAACAATTGGCATCGGGAGTGCTGCCAAATCGCATTCGTGTGAGTGTAGGTATTGAACACATTGACGATATTAAAGCTGATTTTGAAAACGCTTTGAATGCAACCATTGCTGTGCGCCCCGAGCCCTCAACCGTTGCTGTGAATTAAGTTTTTATTGCTCAGCAACCATCAGGTGTTTCCAAAAACTTCCGCATCAATTAAATATCCTCAAAACAGCCCAAGTAGCTAAAAAATGCACGGGCTGTTTTGGGTTTATCTACAAGGATTGGTATTTATAAAAAGGCTAAAAATTCTTTCTTTAAAAGATATGCTGCCATTTTTTTTCAAAAAATTTGCGCACCATAAAAAACACCAAGCAATGGTATGGCAACTATCTTGAAACAAACTTCGCTTTAGCGTATGCTCCGGCAATGAGTTGGAGATATTGAGAAAAAATCTTTTCGTGCATTGCCGCCAAATGGTGCTATTCTGAAAAAGGTTTGAATACTAAATAAACATTCTTCATATTCGCAGAAGCTATACAACATTTGCAGGCATTTCCTTCTCTCGCTTTTGTGAATTTGTAATCAAAGCCAACGACTTTACACAAAACCATTTCTGAACAAAAAATTGGAATGGAATAAAATTTCAAACGTTTTACGATTGATGCTTTTCAATCTAAAATCTAAACTCATAAATTTAAAATAACAAGAATGTTCTACAACACATCTAGAGAACAAATGCTTATTCGTGAATATGGCAGACACGTTCAGCGCATAATTGCCCACGCAATTGAAATTGAAGACCGCGAATACCGCAACAAGTTTGCCAACGAAATCATTGAACTAATGGGGCAGCTAAATCCGCATTTGCGCAATGTGGAAGATTTCAAACATAAGCTTTGGGATCACCTTTTTATTATGAGTGATTTCAAATTAGACGTGGATTCACCTTATCCGAAAAAAACACGCGAAGAAATTTTGCGCAGACCAGAGCGTTTGCCTTATCCTAAATCAAAAATTCGCTTTAAGCATTACGGCAAACACGTAGAGCAGTTGGTACAAAAAGCCAAGGCTACAGAAGACCCTGAAAAACGTGATGGTTTTGCGCATACCATTGGTAACTACATGAAGTTGGTTTACCAAAACTGGAATAAAGAAAATGCTAATGACGATGTGATTAAAGATGATTTACGTTTGTTGAGCGATGGCGAATTGAGTTTGGATAGGGAAGCAAATTTAAATTTGCTCTCGCGAGGTGGCTACAAACCACAACCTGAGCAAAACAACAGACCCGGAGGTGGACAAGGAAAAAACAAGCAAGGCAAACACAAATTCAAAAAGCCTTTCAAAAAGAGTAATAACAATAATAGCAACAGATAATACAAGAGACGAGAGTCGAAGGAGGAGGGACGTTTTTTTCGTCCCTCGTCTTTCGTCCCCCGCCCCCTTTTTTAAAAATTCAAATTTACAAGATTGACTTTCCAAGATTTTAATTTAGACGCCAGCCTTATGGATGGCTTGTTGGCAATGAACTTTAAGCAACCAACGCCTATTCAACAACAGGCAATTCCAACAATTTTGGAAGGGCGCGATTTGATTGCCTGTGCCCAAACCGGTACTGGTAAAACGGCTGCGTATCTGTTGCCTATTTTGCACAAAATAACACAATCCAACAGCCAAAATTTAAACACTTTAATAATTGCCCCTACCCGCGAGCTTGCTTTGCAGATTGACCAACAAATCGAAGCGCTTTCATATTTTGTGTCGGTAAGCTCTATGGCAGTTTATGGTGGTGGCGATGGCATTACTTGGGAGCAACAGCGCAAAGCCTTAGTTCAGGGCAGCGATATTATCACTGCCACTCCTGGCAGGTTGATTCAAATGCTTACCTCTGGTAAGGTAGATATGAGTCATCTGAAACATTTGATTTTAGATGAAGCCGACAGAATGCTCGACATGGGATTTTATGATGATATTCTTCGCATCATTAGCTTTTTACCTAAAGAAAGACAAACACTACTTTTTTCGGCAACCATGCCACCTAAAATTCGATTGTTGGCATCGCGGATTTTGCAAAACCCAAGCGAGATAAATATTGCCATTTCTAAACCAGCAGAAGGTATCAACCAACAAGCTTATTTGGTATATGACGGGCAGAAAGAAAGACTACTGGATAATATTTTAAAGCGCGAAGAATTTCAATCCATCATTATTTTTGCAGGCACTAAAGAAGGTGTGAAAAAGATGGGTGCTTCACTTTCGCGCAGAGGTTTAAAGATTGCCGCATTTCATTCTGATTTGGAACAAAACGAGCGCGAAGAAATTATGCGCCAGTTCAAAAACGGCAAACTACGCGTATTGATTGGTACCGATATTCTTTCTCGTGGCATTGATGTGGAAGGCATTGATTTGGTGGTTAATTTTGATGTGCCTGCCGATGCCGAAGATTATGTGCATCGCATTGGTAGAACAGCGCGCGCGGCAAGCAAAGGGACTGCTATAACTTTCGTGAATGAAAAGGATCAAAGAAGGCTTTCTTACATCGAAAAATTGATTGAAAAAGAAGTTCCAAAAATTCCCTTGCCAGATGGTTTTGGTGAAGCTCCTGCATATCAACCCAATCTTATAAGACCTGATGAGCGAAGAAGAGGAGGAGGCGGTCGCGGTGGCAATGGCAAGCCGCCTTTCAGGGGTGGTAGAAATAAGTAATATTCAATATATTCGAACCAATAATTTAGAAAAATGAAAACGGCAATTCAATTAGATTTAACCTTTGAGCAACTATTGACAATGGTTAAAAATCTTCCTAAAGCCGAAAAAATTAGATTGACAAAAGAATTGGAAAAAGAGATTATTGACTCTAAACTTTCAAAGCTTTTGAAATCCTTTCGCACCAAAGAGCTTAGTGCTAATATAATTAATGGAGAGGTTGAAATTGTAAGGCAACAAATTCATGAAAAGAAAAAACATTAAGGTTATTTTTGACACTAATGTTTGGATAAGTTTTCTTATTGGAAAACGATTGTCATCTATCAAAAATCATATTGCAAGTGGCTCAATTACAATTGTTTCAACTCCAATTTTAATTGAAGAAATACAATCAGTAACCCGCAGAGATAAGCTCAAAAAATATTTTCCCCAAACAAGTGTTGTTGAGCTAATTAAATTACTAGAAGATATAGCTGAGGTAGTGGAAATAAAGCCTTACCACAATATTTGCAGGGACTCAAAAGACAATTTTCTTTTTGATTTAATTGATACTTCTAAAGCTGATTTTCTTGTTACTGGAGATAAAGACTTACTTGAACACAACCCATTTAAAACTGCACAAATAATATCCCCTTCAGTGTTTGAAAATTTATTGAGGACTTAGATGCCGATTTTCCGATTTAATATCTCCCGCCCTTTATCATTCTCATATTAATTCCTTTTAGCCGCTAATTTTTTTAGTTTTAAAAACCAAAGTTTTAACGATGAAAAAGTTTTTAAAAGTACTTGCAGGATTTGCTGTTGTGTTGTTGTTCCTTTTTGCAGCCGCAAAAATCACCGGAAATGGCTATTTAATTAAAGGACTATGGGCTTCCTATTTGCATGGAAACAATTCTGCAACCATAGATGATGCGCGCTTTTTTGATACCCACGAAATTAAAGCTGCAAGTGAGGTTGATGCATGGCAGCTTCATAATAACTACAATAAAACTTCGCTCTCTAAACCACTAACTGATATTTTATATTCTACCAAAACTGTTGCGTTTTTAGTGGTAAAAAATGATAGTATATTTTCGGAAAATTACTGGGATGGTTATTCAGAAAATTCTCAATCCAATTCCTTTTCGATGGCAAAAAGCATTACTACTATGTTGGCGCAAATAGCTATTCAAAAGGGTGTTTTTGAAGGTTGGAATCAAAAGGTAAAAAGCTTTTTGCCAGAAGTGAAAGGCGCACATGCTGATGAATTGGAGTTGTGGCATTTGAGTACTATGAGTTCGGGTATGAAGTGGGATGAAAAATATAAAGACCCTTTTAGCGTAACTGCTAAAGCTTATTATGGTAAAGATGTGCGCAAACTTTTATTGAGTTTGCCAATTGTGGATGAACCAGGTAAAAACTACAATTATCAAAGCGGCTCTACGCAACTGCTTGGACTTTGCCTGATGCAGGCAACAGGAAAATCCTTAGCTACGCTTGCTTCGGAGTGGTTGTGGAAACCCATGGGTGCGAAGAATGATGCCAAATGGCATACCGATGAAGTAGGCACCGAGATGGCTTATTGCTGCTTCAATTCTAATGCACGCGACTTTGCACGCTTTGGTAAATTGATGTTGCATAAAGGCAATTGCAATGGTTCACAAATTCTCGATTCTGCTTTTGTGGAGATGGCAACTACAGGCAAGTTAGTCCCTTATTACGGCTATTCTTTTTGGTTGGATGATACGCATGGCATCAAAGTGTTTTACCAAAGAGGAATTTTAGGTCAATATATTATCAGTATCCCCGAATACAATACTGTAATTGTTAGGCTTGGACACAATCGCATTCCGCCAAAAGACGGAGAATTTCATACTGATGATTTTCACGTGATTGTGGATGAGGTTTTAAAGATGGTGAAAGGCTAAAACCCACCTTCCATTTTTGAATGGGCAACTCTACCTTTTTTAAAAACCTGCCTGCCTTTGTTGATGCCCTGACGCAATTTTTTCTGCTCTTCGGCTGTTAAGTAGATTGTGGTTTGACATTCGGCAGAACAACAAGCATCAAATTTTTTTCGGCAATCACCGCACTGAATAAACAGCAGGTGACAGCCATCGTTTGCGCAGTTGTTATGCGTATCGCATAGGGTGCCACATTGATGGCAATGCGCAATCACTTCATCAGAAATGCGCTCACCTAGCCTTTCATCAAATACAAAATTTTTGCCTTTGAATTTATTTTCAAGCCCTTGGGCTTTTACTTGCCGAGCGTATTCAATAATGCCGCCTTCGAGTTGATATACTTTTTCAAAACCTCTGTGTTTGTAATAGGCGCTTGCCTTTTCGCAGCGGATGCCTCCGGTGCAATACATCACAATGTTTTTGTCTTTATGCGCTTCTAAAAATTTTTCTACCACCGGCAGTGCTTCTCTAAATGCATCTACATCAGGTAGCACAGCATTCTCAAAATGCCCCACTTCGTGTTCATAGTGATTGCGCATATCTACCACTATCGTGTTTGGATCTTCGACAAGTTGATTAAACTCGTTTGCCTTCAAGTGAATGCCTTTATTGGTTACATCAAACGTTGCATCATTCAAACCATCGGCAACAATTTTTTCTCGCACTTTTATATCTAAAGCGAAGAATGATTTTCCATCATCATCCACTGCAATATTCAATCGAATACCATTCAAAAAATCGGTGCTGTAGAGGTAAGTTTTGAAGGCTTCAAAATTTTGTTCAGGTATAGAAATTTGAGCATTGATTCCTTCGTGTGCCACATAAATTCTGCCTAACAAACCCAAGTCAATTAAATGCTTGTATAAAGTGTTGCGGAACAAATCGGGATTATCAATATGTGCATATTGATAGAAAGAAAGTGTGACGCGGGGCGTTGGGTCTTGCTGAATGCGAGTTTTCAGCTCTCTTCGGTTGTATTTGTTGTGCAATTGCATGTTGCAAACTTTTATTTGATGAGGCGCAAACTTAGCAGTTTCATGTCATTCGTGCATTGCTGTGCGAATGATTTTCGTCAAGTAATTTTGTTGCAGGTTTAACTAAACAAAAAATATTATGTTATAGAATCTTAAATATTGTTTTAAATTCAATTCCGCATTGATGCCTGTTGATTGTTTATGCTAAACGTGATTGATTATGGAAACAGGAATTGTACAAACTTCGGTAGAAACCGAAATTCGCGAGTTACTAAAAAGTATTGGCGAGTTGAATGCAGCTAAAAACAAAGCTGCTTTCCCCTTAATTGAACAAGCTTTTTCTCTTGTTCAAAAAATTGATAATAACCTTTTGAAGGCAGAAGTGCTTCATGCCAAGGCGCAATATCATTGCGAAATAAATAGCAATTATGATGCTTCTATTTCTCTTTTAGAAAAAGCAATTGAAACTGCTGGAGAAACTGCTTCTCCTTCGTTTTCAATAAAGCTGAATGTTGCCATCGGCATTAATTATTACTACAAAGGCAATTTAGATGTTGCATTGAAATATTACATACGAGGCATTGAGCTTGCCGAAAAAAGAACGCAAACTGATGACCCGAATCCAACTGGTTTAGCTTCCTTATATTATAATGTAGCTACCATTTTTTCGGGCAACGAAATGTTTGCCCTGCGCAAAGAATATCTCTTTAAGGCGTTGAATATTGCCAAAGAATACAAGCACACTTTTTTAGAAGAAAGAATTTTAAACGGCTTGGCTGGCGTGCTGCTGGAGGATAAAAATTTTGATGATGCTTTAACGCATCTTTTTGTTGCCTTGAATCTTGCTGAAGAGGTGAAAGACACAGTTGGCTATGCTACTATTGTAAATAATATAGGCTTAGCTTTTGTAGAATCGGGCAGGCATAGCGAGGCAATAGAATATCTGTTGCAGGGGCTTGCCATCAAACAGCAATCGGGCAACAAGCTAGCTATTGCTCAGTCTTATACACACTTGGGTATCTGCTATAACAAAAGCAATTTTCCTGCTGAGGCGATTCGATACTTTAATTTGGCGATTGAATTATTGCAAGAAATTGGCGCTGATAAAAACTTATCGGAGTGCTACTTGAATGTTGCTGAGAGTTATGCTGCTCTTGGCGAATACGACAAGGCTTACGGCTGTCAACTTCACTACGATAAGATTAGGGATGTTTTATTCAGCAGCAATAAAGCGAATACCATTAGTGAAACCATTGCATCGTTTGAGCTTTCGCGCAGCTACCGCGAAGAAGAGGCGCTGAAAAACCAATCGAAAAAAATAAATGATTTAGCTGATAGATTGGAGCGCGGCAACAACGAGTTGAAGCAGTTTACCAATTTGGTAGCGCATGATTTTAAAGAGCCGCTGCGTATGATTCTCGGTTATATTCAACTAATAAAAAAACATTTGAGCAGCAACCTGACTGCCGATGAAGCAGAATTGATACAAGCTGCCGAAGCGGGTGTAAAACAAATGGATTTGCTGCTGCATAGCCTGATGGAACTTGCGAAGTTGAATGCCAAACCGGTAATGACACAGGTTGATTTGAATGAAATTTTGTTGCAGGTAAAAATGAATCTTGCAGAAACAATTGAGGCAAGAAATGCTGTTTTGATTTCGGGGGTTTTACCAATTGTGCAGGCAGATTATATTCAGATGGTGCAGTTGTTTCAAAACCTTGTTGGCAATGCCATTAAGTACAATCAAAGCGAGCAGCCACGGGTAAAAGTTTCTACTCAAGAATTTGCTACACATTTAAAAATAATTGTTGCTGATAATGGAATTGGCATTGACGAAACCTATCGCCAAAAAGTGTTTGAATTGTTCCAACGGTTGCATTCTAAATACGAGTATAACGGCTCGGGTATTGGGCTTTCGATTTGCAAAAAAATTATGGATGGTGTGGATGGCAAAATCTACATTCTGGATAGCGAGCTGGGCGGTTGTGCTTTTGTGTT
>CAZKHZ010000131.1:0-10784 GCA_964552715.1 uncultured Chitinophagaceae bacterium
CTCGTTCCATGGTTTAGGAAAGTGTAGTGCGGTTTGTTGTCTATTGACCTTCGGTGAAAATTTTCTACATGCCTTTGATGCTGTGAATGAGAGGAGGGATATTTTATTCTAAATTTTGGTGCTGTAAATCTAAGATGTGTATTGCTATATTCACCGCATCAAAAACATCATGCAAGCAATAATTCCAGTAGCCGGAGCCGGCACGCGCCTTCGTCCGCTCACATATACTCAACCAAAGGTTTTGATTTCAGTTGCGGGCAAGCCTATTTTGTCTTTCATAATTGATAATTTGAAGGAAAATGGTATCACACGATTTATTTTTGTGATTGGATATTTGGGCGAAAAAATAAAGGATTTTGTGGAGCAAAGGTATCCTGAAATTGATGCGGTTTTTGTGACGCAAGAGAGTAGAGAAGGGATGGGTCATGCTATTTTCAGTGCGCGTGAGGTGATTGATGAAAATATGCCGCTTTTAATTCAATTGGGCGATACGATTACGGATGCCGATTTGAAACAAATTATTGCTTCGCAAACATCTACGCTTTGCATTAAAAAAGTGGAAGACCCCCGCACTTTTGGGGTGGCTGAATTGAATGAGGATACAAGCATTAAAAACGTGGTGGAGAAGCCTGCAATTCCAAAGTCGAACATGGCTTTAGTGGGGTTTTATTATATAGTGGAAACAGATAAGTTGATGGACGCTTTGGCTTACAATATTGAGCATAACGTACGCACGAATAATGAATTTCATCTCACAGATGCGCTTAGGAAAATGATTGTGGAAGGTGCGAGGTTTAACAGCTATAAAGTGGAGCAGTGGTTTGATTTGGGTAAGAAGGATATTTTGCTGGAAACCAATGCCACGCTGCTGCGCAGACAAGGACGCGATAAATTGATTAAGGGAAATTCAGAGAACTCAATTATCATTCCACCGGTGAGTATTGGTGAGGGTGCAAAGATTTCAAATTCTATTATCGGACCGTTTGTAACTGTTGGAGAAAATACCTCTGTGAATTATTCTATCATTCACAATTCTATTATTGGCAGCTTTACGAAGCTTGAAAATATTACCCTCCAAAATTCATTGATTGGTAGCGATGCTTGTATCACTGGTTTTAGCCAAAGTTTGAATATTGGAGATAACACGGAAATTGATTTGCGCGGTGGTAATTAGGTTAAGGTGATTTCGGATTACCACAATGAGACTTTTACTTTTTTCTTGATAAAAAATCAACAAAAAATCATACACAAATTAGAAGTGCTTTTCAAGGAGATTCTTTTGATACTTCGTTCGTCAGTATTACAGACGCTATAGATACTCATATACTTCACAGCAACTGTTTCGTTATTGCAACCATCGCATCAACAGCAGTAAGGGTTTTTATATTTATAGATACATTCTGCCGAAGTTATGCGCACCCAATGGGAAGTTAATTATAGGTGTTTGTGGGGTTGCAAAAATCTTTTACTTTTATAAAAAGAAATTTTCACACACGATAAAAAAAATGATAATTCGTTTTAGCCAAAATCAAACGTCATGAAAAAAATAATTTTTATCACCTTATTTTCAGTTGCTTTTATATCTCTTTTTGCTCAAGCAAAACATAAAGTAAAAAAGCCCGACACGCGTTACCACCCTTGGGATACGCTACGTTACAAAAATGAATTTTCGCTTGATGTGAAGCCGGTGTTTTTGATATTACTTACCGCTAACCCTGAAACAAGTCAATGGGAATTCGGCTACACCTACAGACGCTTTTTTGACAAGCGAAATGCACTTCGCATTGGCAATCGGTTTCAATTTTATAACTATGACTACGTTTACAATGCTTTAGGTCAAAACTATCTGTCTAATTTCCCTCGTAATGAAATACCAATAGGTAGCGATACTGTTGTCAATTTATCTGAAACCTTATCGGATGCCAAAAATGATTTGAACCTGCGATTGGGGTATGAGCATCGGTTTTGTAAGGGAAGAGTGAAATTTATTTTAGGGTTTGACGTAATAAATGGAGTAAGTTTTCAAAACCGCAATGAAACCTTTACACCTGCTATTATACAAAGAGTTAATAATACAGATTATTTCCTAAGACCTTTGGCAGAAGAATATATTTATGAAAAAAGTGTATTCTATAAAATCGGAATATCGCCTATAGTAGGCATGAATATTCATATATCAAAGCGGTTTTCGTTTAATGCAGCCTTATCTCCTGAATTTTCATGGCTATTTCCGATTAAGCAGCAAAACGCACGATACAACATGGGTGGTTTAAACATTAACTTATGGGGATGGATTTCAGATTTGTCCTTGACTGTGCATTTTTAAGTTTAACACTCGCTCTCCGAGTGGCTCGCACCCACTTCACAATATTTCCAATAGGCTATTGCCTGAGTTAGCAACACAGCCTTTTGATGGCAGCACACTTTAAGCGATAAGGGCTGACCTGAAAAACAATTTCGGGCAACAATCAGTATCAAAACAAATCTTATCATTGCTTTATTCATGGCAAAAAAGAAGCGCAGTTATATTGGATGTTTTGTGTTGCTTGTGCTGCTTTCAGCGGTGGCAATTGCAGGGCTAACAGGCTATTATGTTTTTGCAAAACCAAATGTGCAGGGCAGCAAACGCATACACATTTACATTCCTACCGATTCTACCTACAGTAATTTGTTGGTTCAACTGCAAGACAAAAATGCCATTCAAGACATCAGAAGTTTTGAAGTGGTTGCGCAAATGAAAGACCTGCCTTACAAAATAAAATCGGGGCATTATGTGCTTTCGCCCGGCATGAACAACCGTCAGATTGTGAATCTTTTTCGCGCAGGATTGCAGGAGCCTGTCAAGCTGGTAATCTATAACATTCGCACCAAAGAGGAATTTGCTGGATTGGTGGGTAAAACACTTGAACTTGACTCTGTTTTCTTGCTACAACAACTCAACAACGATTCGTTTTGCAAAACCTTAGGCTTAGATACAACCACCATTCTCACGCATTTTATTGTTGACAATTATGAACTTTGGTGGAACACGCCATTTGATAAGTTTATGGAGAAAATGGCAGCCGCAAACAATCGCTTTTGGGATGAAGAAAAAATAGCAAAAGCAAACAAACTTGGTTTGAAAAAAAATGAGGTAATAACGCTTGCTACCATTGTAGAAAAGGAGGCTATTTTCAATAAAGAACTACCCACCATTGCAGGTGTTTATCTCAATCGCTTAAAGATAGGAATGCCACTGCAAGCGGATCCAACTTTAGTGTTTGCCTTGCGTGATTTTACTGCCAAAAGGGTAACCAATTATCACAAAGATTTTGAATCGCCCTACAATACTTATTTGAATACAGGGCTGCCTCCAGGACCAATATGTATGCCAAGGAAGATAAGTGTTGATGCCGTTTTAAATGCCGAGCAACACCAATATTTATACTTCTGCGCTAACCCCGACATGAGTGGTTATTCTGTCTTCTCAAAAAGTTATGAAGACCAAATGAAAGTAGCAGCGCGATACAGAAAAAAATTGGATGCCATGAATATCAGGTAGCCGCCTTTTCTTTAAAAAAAGGTAAGGGACGAGGGACGATAAAAGGACGGGAAACGGAACTTAAAATCACCATTATAATTCGATAACTCATCAGTAAAAAGAACAATAAAGTTTAAGCATCAATGTTGAGTTTCAAAAAAAGCTTATCTATGAAAATTAAAATTCTACCAGGATGAAATGAGCACAAGAAATACATAAGCACCAAAATTGAGTATTATCTAAAGCGACCATTTAAAAACAAATTACTTACGTATGAAAATCAACATAAACAAAACAAAAATAATTGCCACTTACGGTCCATCATGTGCCAATAAAAATATTTTGTTGGATATGGTAAAAGCAGGTGTTGATGTGTTTCGATTCAACTTTTCGCACGGCACGCACGAGCAACATTTAGAAGGCTTCAAGTTTGTGAAACAGCTTGCCACAGAATTAGATGTAAACATTGGCATACTTGCCGATTTGCAGGGACCAAAAATTAGATTGGGAAAGGTGCGCGATAACCACGAAGTGTTGGAAGTGGGGCAAACAATTGAGATTACCAATAAAGAATGTGTAAGTACATTCAAGCGATTGTATGTGAGCTACGAGCCACTGCCGCAAGAAACAAACCCTGGTGAAATCATTATGATTGATGATGGAAAAATTGAGTTGAAAGTAATATCCACTAATAACATAGATACAGTTATTGCGCGCGTGATAACAGGTGGAAAAATCAGCAGTAATAAAGGCGTGAATCTACCCGACACAAAAACTACTGTTCCTGCTTTAACTGAAAAAGACAAACGCGACTTAAAATTTGCGATGGAAAACGGAGCAAACTGGATTGCGCTTTCGTTTGTGCGCTCGCCACGTGAAGTGCGACAATAAAAAGAAATCATTAGTGAAAAAAACAGCTACATGAAAGTGATGGCTAAAATTGAAAAGCCTGAAGCATTGGAGGAGATTGACGAAATAATCAAAGCTGCTGATGGCATTATGATTGCGCGTGGAGATTTAGCAGTGGAGGTAGCGCAAGAAAGGATGCCTTTGATTCAAAAAGATATTGTAAAGCGTTGCATCAAATTGGCGAAGCCCGTGGTAGTGGCTACGCAAATGATGGAAAGCATGATAGAAAACCCGAACCCTACACGTGCTGAAATAACAGACGTTGCAAATGCGGTGATTGATGGAACAGATGCGGTGATGCTAAGTGGAGAAACAAGCACAGGCAAGCATCCGGTGAAGGTGATTCAGGTGATGGAAAAGATTCTGCGTAATATAGAAGGCAGCAATATTATCTATGACAAGGAGTTGAAAGCGGATAAAAAATCATCCACATTTATCAGCGATGCTATCTGCTACAATGCAGCGCGCATGAGTGGCGAACTAAGTGCCAAAGCTATTGTGGGCATGACTTTTAGTGGATACACTGCCTATATGTTGAGCAGCTATCGTCCAAAAGCACACATCTTTATTTTTACCGAAAACAGAGATTTGCTGAATGCACTAAGTATGTGTTGGGGTGTTCGCGCTTTCTACTACAAAAACTTTGTGGGCACAGACACCACCATACGTGAAGTAATTAAATTTTTAAAGGAAAAAGAGTTGTTGAAGATTGGTGAAATTGTTATCAATATTGGAAGCATGCCTTTATCTTCAAAAGGTATAGCAAACATGGTGAAGGTTACAGTTGTGGAGTAAAGGGACGAGGGGCGAAGGACGGGGCAGGGAGTTATAGTCTATTCTAAATCGCAAAATTATCCTTCACTTCATCTGTATGTAAACCACATTCTTTTTTGCTGGTGTCTTCCCACCACCACCGCCCTGCACGAAAGTCTTCGCCAGGGCGCACGGCACGCGTACACGGCTGACAGCCGACACTAGGAAAACCCCTGTCGTGTAAAGGATTGTAAGGAATATTATTGGCGGTGATAAATGCTTTTACTTCGTCAAATTTCCAGTAGAAAAGCGGGTGATATTTAATGCACTGATGGGCTTCATCCCATTCAATTTGTTGCATTTCGCTGCGCCCTTCGCTTTGCTCGGCACGAATGCCAGTAATCCAAATCTTCACATCCTTCAAAGCACGAGCAAGCGGCTCAACTTTTCTGATATAGCAGCACTCTTTTCTGTTTGCTACAGATTCATAAAAACTTAAAGGTCCTTTTTCTGCCAAGAGGTTTTGCACTGCCTTCGACTTAGGAAAGCTTGCCTCAATCTTCACACCATATCTTTCATTTGTGGCATTCCATGTGGAATAGGTTTCGGGAAAATTTCTGCCTGTATCTAAAGTAAAAACACGGGCGGGTAGTTTTTCAGAAAAAATAAAATGACTGATAGCCTGATCTTCCCAACCAAAGCTTGTAGAAAAGGCAACTGCAGCGGCATACTCAGCACACAGCTTTTCTATGAACTGAACGATTGTATGTTCCTTTACTTCTTTAAGCAGTTGCGGTATATTTTCTTTAAGGCTACTCATTCGATTATGATAGTAATTTCACCGCAAGAATAAAATAAAGCAATGAGCAAGGGCAACAGACTGTTTCCTGTTTTTTTGAAATTGGAAAATTTAAGACTTACTATGATTGGGGGTGGCGCAGTGGCTACCGAAAAATTGAATGCCGTTGTAGCTAATAGCCCGGCAACAAACATCAAGATTATTGCCCCTTGGTTTTGCGATGAAGTAAAAGCACTTGCTGCACCTCACAGCAACATTGTATTAATTGAAAAACCATACTCAATTGATGATTTGGAAAATACCGATGTTTTAATCGTTGCTGTTAATGACAGGGTATTGAGCGAAGAAGTGCGCAAGGATGCCACAGCAAAACACATTCTGGCAAATGTTGCCGACAAGCCCGATTTATGCGATTTCTATCTCGGTTCTATTGTGCAAAAAGGGGATATTAAAATTGCTATTTCCACCAATGGAAAATCGCCTACGCTTGCAAAACGTTTACGCGAATTTTTTACCGATGTGCTGCCTGATGAATTGGATGACTTGGCAGGCAACCTAAATACATTGCGCAATAGCCTGAAAGCAGACTTTAATGAAAAAGTAGAAAAAATGAATGCGCTGACGAAGAAGTTGTTGGAGTAGAGGATGGAGGGTAATGCAGATGATTTCAAAAGTCTTACCAAGGTCAGACCAAGTGGTTACGCTTCTACTTCTGTTTTAAACTCTGAATTCAAATGGAATTGAATTTCTGGATTGTTGTCTTGCTCCATTTTTAAGAACCATTCGCTTGGGGCTAGGTAAACGATGTTTCCATCTTTATCATTTACAATGCTGGTGCTTTTGAAGCGAATAAAGTCCTCTAATTTTTGTTGATTTTTTGAAGTGAGCCAACAAGCACGTGTAAGGTTAATTGATTGGAATTTACACGATGCACCATACTCATGCAACAAACGATATTGAATAACTTCAAACTGAAGTTCACCTACAGTTCCTACAAATTTTCTGTTGCCCGGTTGTTGAGTGAAAAGCTGCGCCACACCTTCATCGGTAAGTTGTGCGATACCTTTCTCCAACTGTTTGCTTTTCATTGGGTCGGTGTTTACCAACTCTTTAAAAATTTCAGGAGAAAAACTTGGAATGCCACGAAACTGCATCCCTTCGCCTTCGGTGAGTGTGTCGCCAATTTTAAAGTTGCCGGTATCGTACAAACCTACCACATCACCAGGAAAAGCCTCCTCAACAATGCTCTTATCCTGCGCCATAAAAGTTACCGGAGTATTGAAGCGCAAATCTTTTTCGAGCCTAATATGCTTGTAGTATTTATTGCGCTCGAACTTGCCGCTTACAATGCGTAAAAAGGCGATTCTGTCGCGGTGTTTGGGGTCGAGGTTGGCATGTATTTTAAAAACAAAACCTGTAAGCTTTTTCTCTTCAGGTTCAACGAATCGCTTGTCAGATTCGCGACCGCGCGGTGCAGGGGCAATATCAATAAAAGTATCTAACAACTCCTGCACACCAAAGTTATTTACACCACTACCAAAAAACACAGGAGCTAAATTTCCCGCTAAATATTCTGTGGTATCAAATGGATCGTAAACACCTTCAATCAACTCTACATCTTCGCGCAATTTACTGGCATTGCCTGTATCAATCAATCGCTCGAGTTCGCTGCTTGATAAATCTGTAAAGCTGATAACTTCATCTGCCATTTTTGTTGTTGCTGGACGAAATAGATTCAAACTCTTTTTATGCAAATTGTAAACACCCTTAAAACGACTTCCGCGATTAATGGGCCAGCTTAATGGCTGCACGCTAATCTTCAATTCCTTTTCTATTTCTTCCAAAAGGTCGAAAGGGTCTTTGCCTTCGCGGTCAAGTTTGTTGATGAAAACAATTACGGGTGTTTTGCGCATAGAGCAAACTTCCATCAGCTTGCGGGTTTGTTCCTCCACTCCTTTCACACTGTCCACTACCATAATAACAGAGTCCACGGCAGTAAGTGTGCGATAAGTATCTTCGGCAAAGTCTTTGTGGCCCGGGGTATCTAATATATTGATGAGCTTGCCACGATATTCAAAACTCATTACCGAAGTAGCAACAGAGATTCCACGCTGCTTTTCAATTTCCATGAAATCGCTGGTGGCACTCTTTTTTATTTTATTGCTTTTTACGGCACCTGCGGTTTGTATAGCGCCACCAAACAATAGTAACTTTTCGGTTAAAGTTGTTTTGCCGGCATCGGGGTGACTGATAATGCCGAAAGTTCTGCGTCTTTGAAGTTCTTCTGTAAAGTCCATGATTGAATTAAGCCCGCGAAGATATACTTCTAATGCTTATGCTTTAATGTATTGATTGAAACATGAAAACACTTTTACATCAATCTCTTTTCTCTGAAAAACTGTTTCATTAATTCACCACATTCATCAGCTAGCACACCGCCAACAACTTCTGTTGTGGGGTGAAAAACTTGTTTGCCAAATGTTTTAAAGCCACACTTGGGTTCATCGGCACCATACACAATTCTGGTTATGCGCGCCCAACGCAAAGCAGTGGCGCACATTAGGCAAGGTTCAATAGTTACATACAAAGTGCATTGCTCTAAATACTTACTGCCTAAGTAATTGGAAGCCGCAGTGAGTGCCAGCATTTCGGCATGGGCAGTTACATCGGTTAGCTTTTCAACTTGATTGTATCCTTTGCCAATAATTTGATTGTTGCAAACTACCAATGCACCAATCGGCACTTCATCTTCTTCGTAGGCATAAGCAGCTTCTTTCAAAGCCATCTTCATATAATATACATCATCTCTAATTTGCATCTAAACTCAATTGTGTTTTGGAGAAGACTGATATTACTCATTCACCTCGCGTTGTTTAAATAATATCCCTTTGTTTACACAACAGTAAATAAAATATAACGAATGAAAATATCCTTTCACGGTGCAGCGCAAACAGTAACAGGAAGCAAACACCTGCTTCAATTGGATAATGGTTTTAAAATTCTTTTCGATTGTGGCCTGTTTCAGGGCAATCCTAAAGAGTCGGATAAGTTGAATCGCTACTGGGGTTTTGAGCCACGGGATATTGATGTGGTGTTGCTTTCTCATGCGCATATTGACCATTGTGGCTTGTTGCCTAAATTGGTTGCGGATGGATTTGGAGGTAAAATTTATTGCACCCCTGCATCCAAAGACCTCGCTGAAATTTTGTTATCAGATTCGGCACATATACAGGAGATGGACATCAAATTTATGAACAAGCGCAGAGCAAAAAAAGGCAAAGAGCCTTATGAGATATTATATTCTGATAAGGATGTGGAAGCGTGTCTTTCGCATTTTGAAAAGGTAAATAAAGGTGAATGGTTTAGGGTGTCGAATGAGGTGGAAGTGATGTTTTCGGAAGCGGGGCACATTATTGGCAGCGCGGTGGTGAATGTGCGCATTGCAGAGCAAAACAAAAAGCCTGTCAGCATTACTTTTAGTGGCGATGTGGGCAGATACAACGATGAAATTTTGCGCTCGCCCGATAAGTTTCCGCAGGCAGATTACCTGATTCTTGAATCTACTTATGGCGATAGTTTGCATCAGCCATCGGATATGAGTGCGCATGCTTTGCTGAAAATAATAAAAGATACCTGCGTTAGAAAAAAAGGGAGGTTGATTATTCCGGCATTTAGTGTGGGGCGCACGCAGGAGATTGCCTACACGCTCAACCGATTGGATATTGACCATGTGTTGCCTGATATTGATTTCTACATAGATTCTCCGCTTTCGTTTGAAGCTACACAGTTGGTGCGGAACCATACAGAGTGTTATAATGATAGGTTTTTGAAGTATATGGAAAAAGACCCACAGCCTTTTGATTTCAAGCGGTTGCATTACATTACCAAGGTTGAAGATTCGATTGCGCTGAATGAGCACGACCGCCCTTGTGTGATTATTTCGGCATCGGGTATGGCAGATGCTGGCAGGGTGAAACACCACATTAAACACGCGATTGGGGATGCCAAAAATACGATACTGATTGTTGGCTATTGCGAGCCAAGGTCGTTGGGAGCAAAGCTGATGCGGGGCATGAAGAACATCACCATTTTTGGCGATGAATGTTTTGTAGAGGCGGAAGTAAAATCTATGCGCTCGTTTAGTGCCCATGCCGATTACGATGACCTTTGCGAATTTATCTCGTGCCAAAACCCAAAGGAGGTGAAGCAACTGTTTTTGGTGCATGGCGAGCCGGATGTGCAAAGAACATTCCAAGAAAAATTGCTGCATAAAGGCTTTGCAGATGTGACTATACCTGAGCAGCATCAGGTGTTTAAGATTGATTAGATTTCTTTCTGTTTATCGTTTTGTAAGCTGAGCGCGGAAAGCGTTGAAGCATTATGATGGCGCGTGCCTAGTGCCTAGGGGTGGGCTGATTGTTTAAAGAACTTACTTGTACTATACTGTGAGATGCGGTTGCATTGGCTATGGAGGATTGAGGGGGAGATGGAGTTGGGTGGAATTGGATTGGAAAGCGGAGTATGTGCAATGGATTAAGGGGAATTGCAAATGGAGGAAGTAGGAATGGAAATGGGGCAGCGGGGAAACTAAATGGAAACCCGAGTAGCAAAAATGGCGTAGCGGGGAATAAAAATTGAGAAGGCGGCATTAAAAATTGGGAAGGCGGCATTAAAAATTGGGAAGGCGGCAATAAAAATTGGGAAGGCGGCAATAAAAATTGAGAAGGCGGCAATGAGTATTATTAAGACGGAAACGTGTTTTTATTGTTAATTATATAATTTTTGTAGTTATTGATACTGATT
>CAZKHZ010000132.1:0-10431 GCA_964552715.1 uncultured Chitinophagaceae bacterium
CATCAATCCGTAATCGTAAAACGGCTCCAGATATTCTTAACTTTTTTACGTGGCTGTGGAATTTCGATGGAAAGAAACACTGTGGTGTTGCCACGAATTTTTTTAATTTCCTTCAGCATTTCTAAACTTAATGTGTCGTTGGAACTTGCCAAGTGCTTTTGGAAATCACCTTTCACGAAGGTCATTTTTACACCATTGATATGCCTAGATGTGTCACTGTATTCGTTCTCATAAAACTGCACAAAAGGCTTATCGGCAAATTCCTTTTTGTTGTAGGTTTTGTTACGTTCTATTTGCAAATCATTCAGCTTAATAACGTTTGTTTTTGGTTTAGCAACAAGAGGATACAACCTGCCATCGCTCTTCACTGTGTACTCTTTCATCAACAGAATGCGGGTGTTCTGTAGATTAGTAATTATAAATCGCAGCATAGATTTTTCGGCACCGCGTGGTTTTGATGCTTTTGGACGAATGGTAAGCATAGAGTCTTGCAAGGTGGCTAAGCCTTTATCAAAAAAAGATTGTGCTATTTTAAAATTAGGATCGAGTGTGAGGATAAAACGATAATCCTTTCCTTCCTCTAATGTGTCAACCTGTGGCTCAATGCGCAGTTCAGCCCGCTGATCTAAGGGAATAAAGATTTCCTTAAGCGGTTGAGCAAACCCACTATGGCACATTGCCCATAAGACAAAAAACAATAAAAATGGAAGACAAATGCGCATGAGCGAGTTTGATGATTAATACGCTGTTGCGCTATTATAGTTCTATTTTATTAGGCAAGCAAAAAACTGCTAACCCATAAGTGTTGAAAAATGGTTCATAACCTTCATTAAACATCGAATAACAATTAATTAAGGTGAAAAACTTTGTTTACGTTTGCCCATCCTTTCGCAGAACTTCATACAACGATAATTTCTAATGGCTTTATTCAACTTTTTAACTCAAGAAATAGCGATAGACCTTGGCACAGCTAACACTCTTATCATACACAATGATAAAGTGGTAGTGGATGAGCCTTCTATAGTAGCAATAGACAGACGTACCGACAAAGTGATTGCCGTGGGCAAGCGCGCGATGTTGATGCACGAAAAAACACACGAAAATATCAAGACCATCCGCCCCTTGAAAGATGGTGTGATAGCTGATTTTCAGGCTGCGGAGAACATGATTCGCGAGATGATAAAAATGATTTTTAAAAACAAATCGTTTTTGTTTCCTCCGCGCTTCCGCATGGTTATCTGCATTCCATCGGGTATTACAGAAGTAGAAAAACGTGCGGTAAAAGACAGTGCTGAGCAAGCAGGCGGGCAAGAAGTAAAAATGATTCATGAGCCAATGGCTGCGGCAATTGGAATTGGAATTGACGTGGAAGAACCCAATGGTAATATGATTATTGACATTGGTGGTGGTACTACCGAAATTGCCGTAATTGCGCTGAGCGGCATTGTTTGTGACCAAAGTATTCGCGTGGCTGGTGATGAATTCACTTTAGACATTGTGGATTATATGCGCAGACAACACAACATGTTGATTGGTGAAAGAACTGCCGAATTGATTAAGATAAATGTAGGCTCTGCGCTTACAGATATTGAAAGCCCACCAGATGATTTCCCTGTAAACGGGCGCGACTTGATGACGGGTATTCCAAAACAGATTATTGTTTCTTATTCTGAAATAGCGCACGCTATTGATAAATCAATTTCTAAAATTGAAGAGGCGATTTTGAAGGCGTTAGAAACAACTCCGCCTGAGTTAGCTGCAGATATATTTAAAACAGGATTGTACTTAACTGGAGGTGGTGCTTTGTTGCGCGGTTTAGATAAACGTATCAGCCAAAAAACAAAACTTCCTGTTCATGTTGCCGAAGATCCGTTGCGCGCTGTGGTGCGCGGCACAGGCATTGCTTTGAAAAACATGAACCGATTTACCTTCCTAATGGACTAAGTCAGTTTTGAGATTTAGCAATATTAAATTGCCTAATCATTTATCTAAGCACTGTAAGCGAGCCTCTGAAATTGGTATTTGTGTGATTGTCTATAAACACAAACTTTGCAGTATAAACATACACTCCTGCATCAATAACTTTTCCGTTTGTATATCCATCCCATTTAAAGTTAGGGTCGGCAGATTCATACACTTTCTCTCCCCAACGGTTGAATACCTGAATCTCAAATTCCTTTAATGCCTTTAAGTTACCGTAAACACTCCAAAAGTCGTTGCCACCATCATTGTTTGGCGAAAATGCGTTTGGAATATACACATCATAGTTTGGCACTACGGTAAGTTCTACAGTAGTTGTGCCAATGCAACCGTCTTGAGTAATAGCCGAGACTGTGTAAGTAAGCGAATTGATTCCTGTATAAATTGGGTTGTCGCAATCACTACAACTTAAACCAATTGACGGTGTCCATTTATAGGTAACTGTACCGCTTTGATTGGTAGTTGAATTCATCTGTAATGATTCACCAAGATTAACTGTGGCAGGCGATGGCAACACACTTATTGTAACAGAATCGGGTTGAACAACACTTGCTACTTCGGTGATGGAACATCCATTGGCATCGGTAATAGTGACTGTGTAATTTCCTTCAACAAGATTCGTAAGAATGCCTGATGTATTGTTTACTCCATTTGAAAAAGAGAAAGCAAAAGCAGGTGTTCCACCGCTTGCTACAATAGTTGCAGTTCCATCGCTTTTACCATAACAAGTAACATCACTTGTGGTAACAAATGCGCTAACGGCATTGGGTCCTGTTACTTGGGCGGTGGTGGTTGCTGTGCAGGTATTTTGGTCGGTAGCAGTGATGGTGTAATTGCCTTGTGCAAGTGCGGCAAAGCTTCCGCTTGCAGAATTAAATGTATTAGTGCCATCAGAAGCGGCATAAGTATATGAAGGTACGCTACCCGATGCAGTTGCTGTGATACTGCCTGTAGCGCCAATAAAGCAAAGCGTAGGTGTTGCAATTGCAGCAACGGTGAGTTGTGTAGGTTCTGCAACCGTTACATTTTGAACAACCGTGCAGGTATTGGCGTCAGTAACAGTGATGCTGTATGCAGCAGCAGTTAATGTACTTGCACTACTTGTCGTGCTTACATTAGGTAACCACGTATAGGTATAATTTGGAGAGCCGGTGCCTCCGCTTACAGTAAGTGTAATCTGCCCATTGTTTCCACCAAAACAATTTACATCTGTGTGAGTTTCCTGCACCACAATTTGAGTTGGTTGATTAATGGTAAATGTGGCTGTTTGATTACATTGATTAGCGTCAGTTGCTGAAACAGAATAACTACCCGCAGGTGGAGTAACTGTTTGTGTGCTTCCTCCACCACTCCATGTATAAGTGTAAGGAGGAGTGCCGCCAGCAGGATTTGCTGTTGCAGAACCATTGCCACCAAAACAGGTTGCATCAGTTGCAGTAACAGTCAATGGCACAGCAGCAGGCTCAGTAACCGTCACGGCAATAGTTTGAGTGCATTGATTGTTGTCGGTAACAGTCAATGAATAATTTCCTGCAACAATATTGGAGCGATTTTGAGTTACTGCCCCACCATTCCAAAAATAGGTATAGCTCGTTGTGCCACCTGTAACTGTTATATTAATGGAACCTGTAGGACTGCCATTGCATATTGCATCATTGTGCGTTTCAGTTACACCTAATACAGCAGGCTCGGTTATTGTTTCAGAAAGTGCAACCAAGCAGCCATTTGCATCCGTTAAATTGCCTGCATAAATATTTGGGGCAAGACCAGGCACAGTGGTAGTGCCAGCAGGCACAGGGTTACCTAAAAAAGAATAGGATGGCGTTCCTCCATTTACATTTAAAGTAATAGTACCATTATTCAAACCATTACAAGTTACATTGGTGTGCGAGGATGTTGCGGTAAGCAAGGTGGGTTCCGCAACTGTAATACTCAAAGTTTGAGTGCAGCTATTGTTGTCTTTTACAGTAATCAAATAGGTTCCGGCAGGGATGGCTGTTCTGTCTTCATTGGTGTTTCCATCATTCCACAAATAAGTGTAGGGCGCAGTGCCACCAGATACGGTTATATCAATAGCTCCGGTGCTTTGCCCATTGCATAAAACATCGGTGTGTGTTTCGGTAACAACAAGTGCAGGAGCTTCGGTAATCGTTACTGTAATACTTGCTGTGCAACCCTTAGCATCAGTGCAGGTAGGCGTATAAATGCCTGCCGGAATATTATTCAAGTCCTCCGTAATAGCACCGTTGCTCCAGGCAAATGTATAAGGTGTGTTTCCTCCAGTAACAGTAATATCAATGGAACCTGTGCTGTTGCCATTGCAGCGTACATTAACATGCGTTTCGGCTAAACTTAAAACAGCAGGCTCAAGCACGGTTTCAGAAACTGCAAAGGTGCAACTGTTGGCATCTGTGATGTTTCCCGCATAAGTGTTTGGCAAAAGACTTGGAATTGTAACTGGTCCCGCAGGCAATGGATTGCCGAGGAAAGTATAAGGTGGAGTGCCTCCGCTTGTATTCACAGTAACTGTTCCATTATTCAAACCATTGCAGGTAACATCAGTATGCGAAGTAACTGCCGATAAAGCAGCCGCAGGTTGCGTAAGCGTAACACTGTCTATGTTTTGGCAATTTCTGTTATCGCTAATGGTTACAATGTATTTGCCCGCAGCAAGCGCAGTAGGATTTGCACCCGATGCCGTTGCCGGATTCCAAGTGTAAGCGTAAGCAGGTGTTCCGCCATTGGCAACTACATTTATACTTCCTGTAGCCACACCAAAACAATTGATGTTTTGCGGAGTAATAGTGTAAGTAAATGCTGTTGGTTCGTTGATAGTTGCGCTACCTGTTCTAGTACAGTTATTTTTATCGGTAACCGTTACCAAATAAGTGCCAGCAACTAAATCCAGATTGTTTTGAGCGGGTGAAATATTATTCCAGTAATAGGTATAAGGTGAAGTGCCTCCCGTAACATTTGCACGGGCTTGACCTTTACCACCCTGAAAACAACTATCATCTACTGTTGTAATATTTATAGTAAGTGCAGGTGGGGCAGTGATGTTGCCCGAAGCATTACCTGTGCAGCCTCTGTTATCAGTAACTGTTACGGCAATCGGCCCAGCACTTAGATTATTTGCTACCGGATTGTTTGGCTGCCCACCACTCCACACATAATTGTAGGGAGCATTGCCACCACTTGGTATGGAAGCAATTGCTTGTCCATCATTTGTGCCAGCACAGGAGGTGTTTAATGTATTTAGTGAAACTACCATTGCAGCAGTTGGCTGTGTGATAATTATTGTTCCGTTAAAAGCATGTGAAGGATTGTTATCGCTGAAGTTATAGGTATAAGTTCCTGCAGTAAGGTTTGAAGCAGTAGCACCTGTTTGCCCACCAGGACTCCATGTAATATTTGGTGCGCCAGTAGCTCCAGTTACACTCAAAGTAGCAGAACCAGTATTACCTCCAAAACAATTAACATCAACCTTAGAAACACTAGATGTAATACCGCAAGGCAGCGAGCCAATAGTGGCACTATATTGCAAAAGAGATGAACAACCATTTGCATCTCGAAAGTCAGGAATTTTTGTGCCAGGTGCTAGCCCCGTTACAGTTGTGCCTACAAAACCGCCACCCCAATTTACCTGTGTGTAAGCTGGTGTGCCACCCGAAAGCACAATAGTTGCAGTGCCATTTGCTAGCCCGCAATTAGCATCTGTTTTACTTACAGAAGCTGTCAATGCTGGAGGTTGTGTTAAAGTATATTGACCATTTGCAGTACAAACACCATCGGTGACAGTAACAGTATATGTACCAGCCCCCTGCCCAATTGCAGCTTGTGTAGTTTGCCCTGTGCTCCAAGTATAAGAAAAACCTCCGTAACCTGCCGCAACACCAAAGCCACCAGATGGGGTAACCGATAAACTTCCATTTGTTCCACCATTGCATGGTGGTGGAGTTAATGTATTTGCCAAAGTGATTGGCGCAGCAATAGTTACAGGTCGTCCATAAACTTTTGTGCAACCGCTAATATCTGTAATGGTAAGCGAAACATTATAAGTTCCATTGCTGGGATAAGTGTGCGAAGGATTTTGTTGTGTAGAAGTTCCACCATCACCAAATGTCCAAGCCCAAGATTGAATAGTGCCGACATTACTTGTAGAAATATCAGTAAACTGCATAGTGTTTACACACGATTGATAATTTGTGCCCGCCACCCAACTCGAAATGGTTTCAATACAAACCCGTTGATCATTTGTACCCCCTCCTGTAGCTGCCGTCCAGCCCCAATTTACAATTGGATTGCCACCAAAGTAAGTGTTTACAATATTAGGAATCACAGTACTCAATCTCAAATTACCATCTAAGTAAACTGAATAAGTATTTGAGTTTACATCCCAAACAATACGAACTGTGTGACTTTGACAATCATCAATATTACCTCCACCTGCATTGGCAGACACAGGACCCGCAACATTATGATTGTATTGCCCGCCTGAGTTAAATCCAATGTGATGTTGACTCGGGTCGCCAGCATTTCCATTTTGGTAAGTATCGAATTCCACAGCAAACGAAAATGGCTGATTGGTTCCCGCATAACCCAAGCCTTCTCCTGTGTTACCCAAACCGTTCGGGTTTGATGTTAGTACAAACATTAAACCATCAGCTCCTCCCCCATTATTGCATCCAAAAAATACTGAGAAAGTATAATCGAATGAGTTGTTCAGATTAATTGTTTTATTTTGAAAAACAGCACCTGCTTGATTACCACTATTGGGTGTTATTCTAAAACAATCGCAGCCGTTAAATGTAGATGCAGAGCCAAGAATAGTGTAGTTCTGCGCTACAATATTAAAATTCAAAAGTGTAATTAAGAATGCTATTGCTGAGAGTAGATTTTTCAATATGACCATCTTGTTTTCCTTTAAAGACCGAAATATATGTTTTGTAGTTGGATGTTGTATCTTTTGATTTAAACATATTCGGAAATTCATCCAATTATCTCCATCCATATTACCATAATTATGGCGAGCCTAATCCCCCGATAAATATCGGGTGTGGTCGGATTATGAGTTTATTCCAAAAGCCTTCGGGGTTACAAGCCCGCAGCGATTCTGATTGCTATCGGAATCGCTGTGGGCTTGTAATTTATCCTGAATTCATTTCGGGGCTTCACCCCCTCGCGCACATCCCCAGCAAGTTTTGTCGTGGTGCTTGTCTCGCAAAAGGCGGAAGTTTATCGAACCACTCTCCCAAGGTTGTTATGGCTGTTCATTCCCCTCTCCAAAGAACTTGTCCAGAACTTGATTCTGAAGGCTAGAGGTTTAGAGCTCCTCGGGCTGTTCCATCCGTAAATATTAAATCTGTGATTCTGTAAATCACAAATGCCTGTTCCTACCTACTTGCATTCAGGCTGTTCCTCGCAACCACCATACCCGACCCCGAAGGTGGTCGTATGTTTCCATCATCCACCATTACAATAATATGCGACCCCTGAGGGTAGAACACAAAATTACCGTTGTTGTTATAAAAATTTGACCCCGTTTGGGGCATTGTAACTACATGGGATATCTATAAACATTTGATCTTTGGGTCATTGGAACTAATGCCAGACACAGAAGCTACCGTGTTCACACAAATATTTATCGGGTTGTTTTTGTCTTGTAGAGGCACAACTTGGTAGAATCTAGATAGTAATGTATTACGCGGGCTGTAGGTTCGAAACTTGGTTTTCAACCCTGCTATCAACTTCGAAACACAATTCAAAAGATGTGTCCACACGGTAGCTCTCCAGAGGGGAATGAAAAGCCGCCCACAAAATGATAGTAGTTTACAGCCTGACCCTACCCCGATAGTTATCGGGGGATGGCGCGCGCCCTAAGAAGATTAAATTAAAATACTGGTTACAAATTACCTCTCAGCTCCTGCTCTCTTTCAATAGATTCAAAGAGAGCTTTAAAATTGCCTTTACCAAAGCTTTTGGCACCGCAACGCTGGATGATTTCATAGAATACTGTGGGGCGGTCTTGAACGGGCTTAGTGAAGAGTTGAAGCAGGTAGCCTTCGTCATCTCTATCAACAAGAATATTGAGTTTGCGCACGGCATTTACATCTTCGTTGATGGTGCCTACTCTGTCCCAAACTTCATCGTAGTAAGCATCGGGCACATGCAGAAACTCTATTCCTCGGGCGCGCAATTCGGCAACAGTTGTTAGGATATCATCGGTGGCAATGGCAATGTGCTGTAAGCCTGCGCTGCGGTAAAAATCAATATACTCTTCTATCTGCGATTTCTTTTTGCCTGCGGCAGGTTCGTTAATTGGAAATTTGACATAGCCACTTCCATTGCTCACTACCTTGCTCATCAATGCAGAGTACTCGGTAGAAATATCTTTGTCATCAAAAGTGAGCAGCAATTTAAAACCCATCACATCTTCATAAAACTTTACCCATTCGTTCATTTTGCCCAATTCTACATTGCCCACGCAATGATCAATATGTTTTAAACCAACGGGCTTGACAGGCACAGTGCTTTTTTTAGCAATATAACCGGGCATGAATGCGCCAGTGTAATTTTTGCGCTCAATAAACTTGTGAATAGTTTCGCCATAGGTTGCAATGGCGGAAATAACTACTTCGCCAAATTCATCTTTAATTACGGTTGGCTCTTGCACGGGTTTTGCACCGCGCTTGGTAGTTTCTTCAAAACTTTTGCGGGCATCGTCCACCCACAGTGCAATTACCTTTACGCCATCGCCATGTAGCAAATGATGTTTAGAAATTTCATGCTCGGGCGAAAGCGCACTGGTAAGCACCAAGCGAATTTTTTGCTGCTGCAATACATAGCTTGCGCGGTCGCGAACGCCTGTTTCGGGACCTGAATATGCTACCAGTTCATAACCCCAGGCTGTTTGATAATAGTAGGCACTTTGCTTAGCATTGCCTACATAAAATTCGATATGGTCGGTGCCGTTCAAAGGCAAGAAATCTTGGGTGGTGTTGGTGCTTACTTTTTCTTTTGTCAACAAGTTCATAAATCCGTATTTTGAGTAAATCTGCTTTCGTTCAGAAGCAAACATAGTGCATCTAAGCTTTTAGCAAACTGAAAAAAGTCATATACACAATCCGATTCCTTATATGGCTGCTGAAATTGAATTAGTATCGCAGCTTAATTTCTAAGAAGATGATTCGCGTTTTAAGCAAACAACTCAATCGGAAGTTTTATGAATTTATCAGCCACCAACGGTCGGCAGGCATTTTGATTATTAGCGCAACGGCTATTTCATTGGTTGTTGCCAACCTGCCATTTCATGAGGCTGTTGAATCATTCTGGCATATTAATGCTGGTATCAGCTTCGGCAATTTTAAGTTCGAATTATCGCTGCATGATTGGGTGAATGATGGCTTGATGGCTATCTTTTTCTTTTTAGTTGGCTTAGAAATAAAACGAGAAATACTTGCGGGCGAATTGGCTTCTTTCAAGCAAGCTTCGTTGCCTGTAGCTGCGGCTTTGGGCGGCATGTTGGTTCCAGCAGGTATCTATGCACTTTTTAATTATAACAATCCCGAAACTGCGCATGGCTGGGGCATACCTATGGCTACCGATATTGCTTTTGCATTGGCGGTGTTGATGTTTGCTGGAGATAAAGTTCCATTTGCTTTAAAGTTGTTGCTCACTTCGCTGGCGGTGGTGGATGACTTGGGTGCTATAATCGTTATTGCGGTTTTTTATGTACAGGACTTACAGTTGAATTACCTTTTGGCAGCAGGCGGCATCACCCTTTGGATGTTCCTGATGAATTATGCCGGAGTAAAGCGTTTTGGTTGGTATCTGCCGGCAGGAATTGCCCTTTGGTTTGTAATTTTTGAATCAGGTATTCACGCTACCATTGCAGGTGTGCTTTTTGCCATGATGATTCCATTTGACCCTAAAATCAAGGATAATTCTACGCTTGAAAAGGTGGAGCACGAACTGCATGTGCCAGTTAATTTTTTAATACTTCCGCTATTTGCATTGAGCAATACGCTTATCACTTTCACTCCCGCAATGTTGCACGATATTGGTACACCAATGAGTTTGGGTATCTTTTTTGGATTGCTGATTGGAAAGCCGGTTGGCATTACGCTGTTTGTGTGGCTTGCTATCAAAACAGGGCTTTCAACTTTGAAAGGTTCTAAAGTTTCAATAGGGCAAATTTTGTCGGTAAGTGTGTTAGGGGGTGTTGGCTTTACTATGTCAATATTTGTTGCCCTGCTGGCGTTTGATGACCCTGAAATGATTAGTGCTGCGAAACTTACTATTTTAATTACTTCTGTTGTGGCTTCTGTTATTGGTTTGTTTATGATAAAGCGGTCGGTGAGGTTGCAGGAGAAAAAGGCGCAGAAAGTTAATTGACTGTTACTACTCAGGAGCAAAATTGACAAGTAAATTAATAGCAGAAAAAACATCCTG
>CAZKHZ010000133.1:0-10421 GCA_964552715.1 uncultured Chitinophagaceae bacterium
TAAAGCCGATGCTTTATGGCTTGTGTTTTGATAATGGTTTGCTAACGCCTAAAACTGTTATTGCCGATGTGCCTACAAATTTTGATGGCTACTATCCCGAGAACTACGATAGCAAATTTCGCGGTGCGGTTACAGTTCAATACGCGCTCGAAAATTCTTTGAATATACCTGCCGTAAAGGCTTTGAATTTGCTTGGCAAAGAAAAGCTGATTTGGCAATTGGAGAAATGTCGCTTTGGGCAAATTAAAAGAGATGAAAAGAAGCTTGGACTCTCTATGATTTTGGGCGGTTGTGGTGTAACGCTCGAAGAAATGACCTCCCTCTTTTCAGCCATTGCCAACAACGGAGTGTATGCCCCTGCAAACTTTTTGCTTAATCAAAGTAGCGGCATCAGTGATACAATTCTATCTGCATCTTCTTCATTTATGCTTACCGAAATTCTTTCGCAAATCGCCCGTCCTGATTTGCCTACCAACTGGGAGGGTAGCACAAAACTTCCACGAATAGCATGGAAAACAGGAACGAGTTATGGCAGGCGCGATGCCTGGAGTATAGGTTTTAATAAGCGATTTACGATTGGTGTGTGGGTGGGTAATTTCAGTGGGGTAGGGGTGCCAGAATTAAATGGTGCTGCAATTGCAACGCCTTTGTTATTTCAACTTTTTAATACCATTGATTACAACTCGCCAAACGAGTGGTATGCCATGCCGCGCCAATGTGGCATCCGCAGCGTGTGTAGCGAAACAGGTTTGATTCCCAATCACTTTTGCGAAAACATTGTGAACGATTATTTTATTCCCATGCAGTCATCCAACAGCGTTTGTGCGCACAAGAAGGAAGTGGCAGTGAGCGCAAATGAGCAGTTTTCGTTCTGCACAGATTGCATTCCTGAAAATGGTTTCAAGAAAAAATGGTACGCATCCCCTGCACCCGAGTTGCAATTTTGGTTTGAGGAAAATAATGTGCCACACAACAAAGTGCCGCCTCATAATCCCGACTGCGAAAGAGTATTTGATGCAGGCGCGCCAAAAATAATTTCACCCACAAACGGTAATGAGTATCTTTTAGATAAACAAAGTCCTGAGCCACTGCAATTGAGTTGCCAAACTGATGCTGAAGTGGGCAGCGTTTTTTGGTACATCAACAATAAACTACTGCGAAAAGCGAAGGCAGGCGAAAAAATATTCTTTACACCCGAAGAGGGCGCTGTAAAAATTTCATGTACTGATGATAAGGCACGCAATAGCGATATTTCGATTAAAGTGAGGTATGTGAAATTGTGAAATGACAGTAAGGATGAAAGAAACACTTATTTGTAAGATGAAGCAATCCTATAAAAGACATCTTTTCTATCAAATTTTCATCAACCTTTTTCAGTTAGTTTAATATCTTCGATTTATGTTTCAATTAGATAAAACTGTCTTTAAGAAGCAATCATTTAGACAGTCTGACAATACTCGTTCGTATTGGCTTTCAAAATCAATTGATGAACGCTTTCAAGCTTCATTATACCTTCAAAGTGTAGTTTATGGCTTTGATATTAATAACCCACCGAGCATGGATAAAATGGTTTTCAAAAAAAGAAAACATAAGCATTGAAACTTCATCGCAACATGAGCGCATGTCCAAAGAAGTGATAGTTACTTCCTCGCCCTCAAATACACACTACCCAAAGGTTTTCTGATTTCTATTTCGTAAAGAGAACCATTGCGGTAGCGATAAATGTTTGTTACATCGTTTATCTTGTTCATGTATTCACCTGGTGCCGTTTTAGTAAATGCGGCAAACACCCCCATCCGTTCCGAAAACACTTGCTTCTGGCTCACTGGCTCCGAAAAGTATAATTCCATGGAGGAAAATGTGATGGGCTGTGCTATACGCAAAACTTCAGCTTCTTTTTTAATCAGATAGCCTTGGGCATCCTTAGCAATTTCGGTTATTGCCAATGTGCCGTTATTAATGACCTTGCAAAGCGAAGAATAGAGTTTACCACTATTATATTTTACATCAAACTCCATATTGCTACTGCGCTCCGTAAACAAAATTTTAGCATGGGAATTACTCTTTAATCTGTAGTTGTAATCTCCTGTTCCATCCTCTGTTTTTACAACAACAGTTTCGCCAATTACATTGCCGAACAATATAATATCAAAACTGCGTTTTTGGGCAAAGCCAAATAAGGCAATCAATAAGAAGAAACTAAAAAAACAAGTGCGAATCACTTTGGCGAATATAAAATATCATTGAGTTTTTTGAGGCTAATTTCAGTTAAATAAAAAAAACATTTACGTTTGTGCAAATGTAATCACCATGAAATGAGCAAGCGCAAAACGTTCCAACCGGAATGAACATTGTCTTATGCGAATTCCATGCGACCTTTTAAAAACAAATTATATACGCATGAATGATGACAAAATACTTTTCTCTGAAAAGGTAGCTGCCGGAAAACGTACTTACTTTATTGACCTTAAAGAGAATCGCCAAGGCGATAAACTGATAAAGATTACAGAGAGCAAAAAAGACAATGGCGATTTCATTCGCCACAGCGTTTTAATTTTTCAAGAGGATTTTGACAAAATCTTCGAGGCTTTAGAAAAGGTTAGAAGAGAGATAAAGTAAACCTTAGGTTTTCTGCTTTTTCTTTTTTGCCGCAGGAAAAAGTACATTGTTCAATATCAATCTGTAGCCTGGGCTGTTGGGGTGCAAATCTAAATTTGTAGGTGGATCGCCTACCAAATGCTGATAATCTTCGGGGTCGTGTCCGCCATAAAAACTCCACATCCCTTTTCCATATTCACCATGAATATATTTTGCCTCTTCATAGCTTTTGTTTTGCCCCATTACCAATGAACTACTCTTTACATACTTCTTTTTAAAAGAAGTTGTTTGCCCCAAAAATCCTTTAACTGTTTTGGTATGGTTTTGTGTAAGCATGGTAGGTACAGGGTCCCATTTCGCACTAAAATCAAACAAGGTAAAATAGTCTAAATCTTTGGGTACCTGTCTGCCGAATTGCGCATCAATATCGCTGTATTCATACTCGTAGGGATTGGTGCGCAATTGAAATTTTTCAAAGGCAAAACACTTATCGTATTCTAATTTTTGTTGTGCATTTGGGTCTTGTCCGTCTCCATCATACATAACATCGCAGATGTCGGTATTCTCTGCCGCAAGTGCAATGTCGTAGCTATCTGTTGCGCTGCACATGGCAAACATAAATCCACCGCCAAACACAAAGTTTTTGATTGCTTGAGACACTGCTAATTTCAATTTACTCACTTTGCCAAAACCCCTGCGCGTTGCAATGGCTTCCAAATCGCTAACCTGTTGTTTATACCATTCGGCACCATTATACATGCCATAAAATTTGCCGTATTGCCCAGTAAAATCTTCGTGGTGCAGATGCAACCAATCATATAGATTCAGTTTGCCGTCCAATATTTCATCATCATAAACAAGTTCATAAGGAATTTCGGCATAGGTAAGCACAAGCGTTACGGCATCGTCCCATGGCAATTTTCCCTTTGGTGAATACACAGCAATTTTGGGTGCTTTCTCCAATTTTACCACATCCATATTTGCTTCAGGATTTGCAATTTCACTAAGTATGCCAGTGTATTGGCCATCGGCAATTACTTCATACGATACGCCACGTATTTTACATTCATCTTCAATTTGCTTTGCGTAAGGTGTAGAAAAACTTCCTCCGCGATAGTTCAGCAGCCAGTCGGCTTCTACACCTTGCTTCAACGTCCAATAGGCTATGCCGTAGGCTTTCATGTGGTTTTTTTGCACCAAATCCATTGGTATAAAAATGCGTGCAGCAAAAAGAGTACTGCTAAAAAGCAAGGCTGCGATAACAGTGAAAAAACTGAGTTGCTTCATAATTTGTTGTAAAGATATACAATTGCGCTTGGGTGCTATTGCATGGAGGTTTCGTTAAGAAAAATTCGGTTTAGAAACGTTGGTCGCGTTCCTTATGTTTGCATCAATGCGCATCGGTTTATTTTTTGGTTCTTTTAATCCTGTTCACACAGGGCATTTAATTATTGCCAACTACATTGTAGAAACTACCAACCTTGACCAGGTATGGTTTGTGGTAAGTCCACAAAATCCTTTTAAGCAAAAAGATACTTTGCTGAATGAATATGACCGGCTGCATTTGGTGCAATTGGGCATTGGCAACAATCCTAAACTGCGCGCCAGCGACATTGAATTTAAGTTGCCCAAGCCATCCTACACCATTGATACACTTACCTACCTGAAAGAAAAATTTCCGCAACACAGTTTTGCTTTGATAATGGGTAGCGATAATCTGCAATCGTTTCACAAGTGGAAGAACTATGAAATGATTTTGGCAAACCATGAGTTGTTTGTTTACAAGCGCAGAGGCTTTGAAGGGCATCAATTAGTGCGCAGCGAAAACGTGCATATTTTGGATGTTCCGCTGCTAGAAATTTCTGCTTCATTCATTCGCGAAAACATCAGTAAGAATATTTCTATGCGGTATTTTTTACCCGAAAAAGTGTGGGAATATATAGAAGGAAGCAGTGTGTATAAATAGATGCTACAATTCTTTTTGTTTCCAAAAAAATTCACTGAAATAATAATAGGCAATTGTAAGCAAGCCAGCACAGAAAAATGCCACTGTTAAAGGGCGCAAACTGTCATTAAAAAAGAACTCGCCAACCATCCATGATACATTTGCGCTTATCCAAAAGCACACTGCGGTATTGTGAAAAAGTTCGGAGCGCAGATGCCGCCAACGCCACGTGATGGCAATGGCAACAATTATTGTTGGCAGAATCATCACCATGCCCCCAATTTTAAAATCGAGCACCCAAAAAGTGTCTTTAATTAACCAAAGCAAAATGTGCAGGTTTTCCTGTTTGCGAATGTTGCGTATTTCACTTTCTAGCATGAGACAAAGGAGTATCAAAAAAGTGCGGTTTCGCAATTGATTCATAAAATTGTTGCTCCGAGAGTGCTTATTGTAAAACGAAATCACCGCACAGGTCTAGTGTTTTTTATTCAGTATAAAATATCTCTCATTTATTAATCTAAATTTCTCATTTTATATGCTTAAACAACTATTTAATTACCTAAATAGCTTATTTTATTATCAAGAGCAATCATTTTATTATCAAGAGCAATTATTTTTTTACCTGAAGCAATTATATTAGTATCTAAAATAATTATTTTATTATCTAAATCTCTCATTTATTACTAAAAATGATATATCATTGTGCTAAAACACATAATCAAACAAAAATATGCTACATCTTAATCTTGCGCGCGCTTTTAGGGCAAAGGGAATCCAGAAACAGCATCGTTTTTTGCAAAATCTGGGCTTCTATAATTCTAAGAGCACCCGCCTGAGGAATAATCAGGAAAAGATAATTCGCACTGATGAACTGGAAACGCTCTGCTATAACCTTTGGTGCACACCCAACGATTTATTTGATTGGGAGCCGAGCGCTAAGTATCCGCAGCAAGACGGGCATCCCATCAACCTTATTAAACGCGCTGCCGAAGCCGACCTTTATGGCAAAGCACGCGGGCTAACCATGCTGCAACTAAAAGAAGTGAGCAGTTTAATGAGTGAATTATTAGCCCAAAACCGCGAAGAGTTGAAGTAGCGAGCTTTTTTACCTCAATTTTAATAGGTGGATGCTGAAAGCCAATCAATTTGCAACAAATTTTTAGGCTAAAAATGAAATTGTATAGTTTCGCTGCATGTCTGAAAAAATAAAATCCATCATCGCTGCTTCCATTTTGGTAAAGCAACAATTGTTGCAGGATGATGCAATCATAGAGCGTTTAAAAAAAGTTACTGAGGTAATAACAGAAGCGTTCGCTGCGGGCAACAAAGTGTTGTTTTGCGGCAATGGCGGCAGCGCAGCCGATGCGCAACATCTGGCAGCCGAATTTACAGGGCGTTTTTACAGCGACCGCAACCCACTGCCCTCTGAAGCTTTGCATGTAAACACTTCGTTTTTAACTGCTGTGGCAAACGATTACAGCTTCGACCAGATTTATGAGCGAGCTGTAAAAGCACATGGAAAATCAGGCGATGTGTTGGTAGCCATTTCTACAAGTGGCAACTCCAAAAACTGCTGGCTTGCTATGCAGGAAGCAAAACGAAGAGGTATGGTAGTGGTGGCATTTACAGGAGCCACAGGCGGAAAAATGAAAGACGATTGCGATTACCTATTTAATGTGCCAAGCAACGACACGCCTCGCATTCAAGAATCGCATATTTTGATAGGACACATCCTGTGTGAACTGGTAGAAGAAAACTTAGTAAACAGTAAATTTATTTAAACTCCAATCTCTTGTTTCCATTTTCAGGTCTGAATTTAATTCCGGTAATCATTTTGGCAGGTGGCATGGGCACTCGCCTGCAAAGCATTATTGCCGATGTGCCCAAACCCATGGCGTCCGTTGGCGGCAAACCATTTCTGCACTATCAGTTTTTGTATTTAAAAAAGCAAGGCATTGAAAGCGTAGTGCTATCTGTGGGTTATAAGGCACATATAATTAAAAACTATTTTGGCAATCAATATGAAGGCATAGATATTCTTTATAGTTTTGAACAACATCCCTTAGGCACTGGAGGAGGTATCAAACAGGCTTTAGAGATTTGTAGCGAAGACAGTTTTGTATTAAATGGCGATACGTTTTTTGATATTGATTTGCACCAATTACTTGCAACACACCAAGCTACAAATGCCGATGCCACACTCGCACTTTCTTATCAAACCAACTTTGATAGATACGGCTCAGTTGCTTTCGACAGGCGAGAGAAAATTATTGCTTTTGAGGAGAAGAAATTTCTTGCAAAGGGCTGGATGAACGGAGGTATTTATTTTTTGAACAGAGACCTTTTTAAAAAGGTCGAAGAAATGAATAAAGCTACTTTGCCTCAGCGATTTTCTTTTGAAACTGAAGTGTTAGAAAAGGGAGTTCAACATTTGAATATCCAAGCTAGTCTTTACCAAAACTACTTTATTGATATTGGCATTCCAGAAGATTATAAGCGGGCAAATACTGAACTGCCTGCAATGTTTTAAGCCATTCTGTTTCATCATCAAAAATGATTTGTTAATGTTGTAGGTATGTTATCAAAGAAATCAAAATACGCTATTAAGGCACTACTATATCTTGGCAGGCAAAAGGAACACGAAAGGATTTTGATAAGTGACATTGCAGAGCGCGAAAGCATTCCCAAAAAGTTTCTTGAAGCAATACTTTTAGAGTTGCGTAATGCTGGTTTTTTAGGCAGTAAAAAAGGCAAAGGTGGAGGCTACTATTTAATTAAGCCAACTACTGAAATAAACCTAGCCGATGTCATTCGTTTGTATGATGGCGCAATTGCATTAGTGCCATGTGCTGCTTATAAATACTACGAAGCCTGTGATGAATGTGAAGATGAAGCAACATGTGCCATTCGTGCAGTTTTTAAACAACTGAGAGATGTAAGTGTGGAGTTTTTAAAGACAAATACACTTGCTGAATTGTTAGAGAAAGAGAAGAAATTAAAAAAAAATAAGAATCCTGTGCAGAAGATATAGGTCAATAAAAAAGGGCAAATACCGTTATAAGTATTTGCCCCTTTTTTGTTTCACGAAGTTTATAGTTTAAAGAATTGCGTCTTTAAAACTAACCTGTGCTTTTTGAATTTTTACAGCGAACGTTTCAGCATTCAAAATATTTCCAACCGCTTTATATTGAAGGAATTTTTGACGCATCAATTTCTTTAACTCAGGGTCAGTGATTTTGCTGATGTTTAATGACAGCGTACTACATTGATCAAAAATTTGACCTTTAGCAGTTTTGTAATAGTCTTCAAATGCTTTCACATCTGCTTTATCTGGAACTTTATTGCCATTATCATCACTTACCGTACCAACTTGAGGGGCAGATTTCTTCATTTCATCCAATGTATAACCAACGTTAGATAATGGGTTTAAAAACTTCAAATTGGCAGTAATTGCTTTCGCTAACGATGCTTCACCATTAGCTTCCAATAATCTGATAGCTTCTTCAAACTCGAAGGTTAAAAGTTGTGTGTAGGCTTTATATTTTGATGCTTTTAGGTCATCACCCGCTTTGTCATACAATGTAGCAGCTAGCGCGTAGTTTGATTTTGCAACTTGCTCTTCGCCCATTTTTACAACCGAGGCTTTATCTTCCTTGTTCAAATAAGCATCAGCAACTTTTCCAAACATCTGTTCAGCTTCGGTTGTTTTGCCTTCTGCCATTAATTGTTCAGCGTATTTCTTTAAGCCAGAAGTGATGTTTCCCGCATAGTAAGCTTCAAAAGCTTTATCGTAGTTTTTCTTTCCGAAGTAAATGTCACCAGCTTTTTGATATCCTTCTTCTTTCTTTTGCAGCATGAAGGTTTCCGCTGCTTTAATATCATCCCCTTTTGCAGAATAATCATCAGCAATCTTACCTATCTTATCACTTGCCTCTGCAGGGATGTAATATTCTAGAGCTTTGGAATAACTGTCTGCTCCTCTATCATAATATTTATCCCCTGCTGCTCTTGCACCTTCTTTATAAGCGTCTGCTTTGGTAAAAAAACTGATAGCAGCGCGTAAAGTTTTCACCTCCATTTTAGGGTCGGTGGATGCGAATGCTTCTTCTAGCTGAAGGTAAGCTAATTTTTTGAAGCCTACTTTTCTTTCTTCCTTGCCTGCTGAAGCGAATGAAGTTGATGCTGATTGAAAATCCTTAATTTCCAGGTAAGCATCGCCTAGTTTTACGGCAATTTCTGGGCTTTTTAAACCGCCCGACATCCACTGCTCCCGCGCCTTTTGTATCAATTCATTGCGCTTTGCTTTGTCAGACTGTTCCATCGCTTTCTTTAAAGTCTGGTTGCCTTTTTCAATGTCCTTATTTTGTGAAAATGCAGTTGTCGAAAAGCATAAAAGCACAACTGCTATCAATTTTGTTAATGAGTGTTTCATTTACCCGTTTTTGTTTGAAAAACGAATAAACAGTAAAGAATTTGTAAATGAAATTTTAAGGAGAAAAAATTATCAAGAAGTAATTTTTTCAAGTCAAATTCTTGTAGAAATGTAATGATGGATATTTTCTAAAACAAAAAAGGCAGTCATTACTGACTGCCTTTATTTAAATAAAAGTGTTTGTTGCTTACTTTATAATTTCAGTAACCTGACCAGCACCTACTGTACGTCCGCCTTCACGAATCGCAAAACGCAAACCTTTCTCCATCGCGATAGGGTAAATCAATTTTACATTCAATGTAACGTTATCGCCAGGCATAACCATTTCTACACCTGCAGGTAAAGTAATTTCACCAGTAACGTCAGTTGTACGGAAGTAGAACTGAGGACGGTATTGATTAAAGAACGGAGTGTGACGTCCACCTTCCTCTTTGCTCAACACGTAAGTTTCGCATTTGAACTCAGTGTGTGGAGTTACAGAACCCGGCTTAACGATAACCATACCACGTTTGATAGCTTCTTTTTCGATACCACGCAACAACAGACCTACGTTATCGCCAGCCTCTCCTCTGTCAAGTATTTTGCGGAACATTTCCACACCTGTAACAGTTGATTGAAGCGCTTTTTCACCTTCTTTTTGCAAACCGATAATGTCAACTGGATCGTTTGAGTTGATTACACCACGCTCGATACGACCAGTAGCAACCGTTCCACGACCAGTGATAGAGAATACATCCTCTACAGGCATCAAGAAAGGTAGGTCAACCATACGAGGAGGAACCGGAATAAAGCTATCCACAGCAGCCATCAATTCGGTAATTTTATCAACCCATTTCTGTTCGCCATTTAATGCACCCAAAGCAGAACCTTGAATTATAGGAATGTTAGCACCATCAAAGTTGTAGAAAGTCAACAAATCACGGATTTCCATTTCGCCCAATTCCAAGAATTCAGGATCGTCAACCAAGTCAACTTTGTTCATAAAAACAACTACTTGAGGAACACCTACCTGACGCGCCAACAAGATGTGTTCGCGAGTTTGAGGCATAGGTCCATCTGTAGCAGCTACTACAAGAATAGCTCCGTCCATTTGTGCAGCACCTGTTACCATGTTTTTAATATAGTCAGCGTGACCCGGACAGTCAACGTGTGCGTAGTGTCTGTTTGTAGTTTGATATTCTACGTGTGCAGTGTTGATTGTGATTCCACGCTCTTTTTCTTCAGGAGCATTGTCAATTGAAGAATAGTCGCGTACTTCAGCAAGCCCTTGCTTTGCAAGCACTGTAGTGATAGCAGCAGTTAAGGTTGTTTTACCGTGGTCAACGTGACCAATAGTACCGATGTTAACGTGCGGCTTGTCTTTGATAAATTTTTCTTTAGCCATTGTTTTACTTTTTAATGATTGATGTAAATATTTATAATTGATTTATATTATATGTCATACTC
>CAZKHZ010000134.1:0-10316 GCA_964552715.1 uncultured Chitinophagaceae bacterium
AAAAACTGGCATTTGGGGTCAAAAGCACTCATTTCTTACACTTTAGTAATTCACATAGAGGTTTCAAACCTGTGGAAAGCAGTTTATAAACCCCTGTTTTCTGTTAGTATCCTGTTTATAAACCTGTTGAAAGCCATAAATTTTCGTTATCAACATTAATTTTTTGCCTCTATAATCGTCTGAAACAATTGCTGTAGCTCACTTTATGCCCATTTCACAAAAATGTTGAAAACTTTATGTCCATTTTAGTGGCATTAAATGGAAAAAAGTGGAAACAACTTCTATTTTCGTGTCGTTAAAGTAAAAAATGGACAGCTTCAGAGGACAGTTTAATTGCAATGTTGACGACAAAGGGCGTATCAAGCTCCCTGTGTTGTTGAAGTCGCAATTTCCTACCGAAGACGAAGGAAGGTTCATGCTGAAAAAAGGATTGGACGACTGCTTAGAGATTTATACGCTTGCGGGCTGGAGAATGGAAGAAGAAAAGTTGCGCATGTTAGACCGCTACAATCCCACACACAGAAAATTCAGAGGGCAATTTACTGAGGGTTTAATTGAGTTGAGTTTGGATAACTCCGACAGACTTTTGGTGCCAAAAAGCCTGGTGCAATACATACACAATGCACGCGAAGTAATCGTGAAGGGCGAATTGGATTGCATACAGATATGGGATGTGAAAGCCTTCGAAAGATTTATGGATAGCGACCCAACAGAATTGCACAACATGAGCATAGAAATATCGAAATATATCGATGAGCAAAAAGCGAAAAAGTAGTTCCAATCCTGCAATTCAACAGCAGGAAACAGGCTATCATATTCCCGTTCTTTTACATGAATGTATCGAAGCACTTGGCATCAAATCTGACGGCACTTATGTGGACGTTACGTTTGGTGGAGGCGGTCATTCAAAGGTTATTATGCAGCATCTTGGTGAAGGCGGTCGCCTGATTGGTTTTGACCAAGATGCAGACGCACAGCAAAATGTGATAGATGACAAACGCTTTTTGCTGATTCCTCAAAACTTCCGCCACTTGCAAAGGTTTTTGCGCGTGGAGGGCATCAGAGAGGTGGATGGAATCCTTGCCGATTTGGGTGTTAGTTCTTATCAGTTTGACACAGCAGAAAGAGGTTTTAGCTATCGTTTTGAAGGTCCGCTGGATATGCGCATGAATGTAAACACAGGCAAGTCGGCAGCAGACGTTTTGAATAAATATTCAGCTAATGATTTGCAGAAAATGTTTGGCGAATATGGCGAAGTGCGCAATGCAAAAACACTGGCTGAAAAAATTGTGGAAACAAGAATGCAGCAACAGTTCACAAGCATTGCAGAATTGATAGCTGTTTGCGAAAGTGTGATGAAGGGCGAAAGACATCGCTATCTGGCACAAGTGTTTCAGGCATTGCGAATAGAAGTGAATGATGAGTTGGGCGCGCTGAAAGATATGTTGCAACAAAGCACAACGGTGTTGAAGCAAGGTGGAGTGTTGGCGGTGATTACGTTCCACTCTTTAGAAGATAGACTGGTGAAAAACTTTATGCGCAGCGGCACATTTGGTGATGAATATGTGAAGGATGATTTTGGAAATATTCAAAGGTTGTTTGAGTTGAAAAACAAAAAACCTATTGAAGCACAACAGGAAGAATTAAATAGAAATAAAAGAGCGCACTCAGCAAAGTTGAGGGTTGCTATAAAACTTTAAGAAAGTCTGGCTATGGAAAATCAGGACTTAAAAGAAAAGACAGAAAACAAAAAGGACTTCTCGCTCGGAGGCTTGCTGCGCAAAGCAGATGCTGCGGGAGAGATGGGTCTTGCGCAATTGTTTTTTCACCTGCCTTTCGTGTTGTTCTTAGTGGTTTTGGCGGCATTGCACATTGCCAACAGTCACCTTGCAGAATCGTATGTGCGCGAAATAGCTGCCAAGGAAAAACAAGCGCAGCAAATGCGCTGGGAATACCTATCCACCACTTCGGGTATGATGAAACAAAGTAAACAGAGTTCGGTTGCTGTGCTGGTTGAAAATCAGGGATTGAAGCCATTACGCGTGCCGCCTGTGATTGTGGAGGAGTGAGATTGATGACTATAGACTTGAGATAAGCGATAACAGAAAGTATAAGCGATAATAAAAAAGGATAGGTGTTGATGTGTGGAGGTTTCGTCCCTCGTCCTTCGACACCCGTCCCTTGAAATATAAAATGAGTAAGAAACAACAAATAGTAACACGCATCTACATCGGATATTTATTTATCTGCATGGTAGGTGTTGCTATTGTTGGGCGCGGTTTCTACCTACAAACTTACAAAGGAGATTACTACATCAGCCTTGCAGATTCACTCACTATTTATCCTAAAAAAATTCAGGCTGAAAGAGGAAATATTTTTGCAGCCGATGGCAGATTAATAGCCACAACATTACCCGTTTTTGATATTAGAATTGATTTCAAAACTACCTACGAGCACAAAGATATTTTTGAAGAAAATGTAGATTCGTTCGCATTGCTTTTAAGCGAAACCTACAAGGACAAAACCAAAGAGCAGTACGCACGTGAGCTTTGGAAAGAGCGCAAAAAGAAAACACGTTACTACTTGTTGAAGCGCAATGTAAATTATGCTTTGATGAGCGAAATGCGCAACTGGCCTTTGTTTCGCGAAGGTCAATACAAAAGCGGCTTGATAGCTGTGCAGGATAATAAACGGTTGAAACCGTTTGGCTGGCTGGCAGAAAGAACCATAGGCTACACAAATAAAGCAAAAGGTGGCGCAGGTTTGGAAAGACGCTATGACAGTGTGCTTACAGGAACAGAAGGAAAAATTTTGGTGCAGAAAATTGCAGGTGGCATTACCATTCCTTTAGAATCAGCCGACAACATTCCATCTAAACCTGGAAGGGATGTTTATACCACCATTGATATCGAATTGCAGGACGTAGCGGAAGATGCATTGTATCGCGCATTAAAGCATCATGGTGCCGAACACGGTTGCGTAGTGTTGATGGAAACGGCTACTGGTAAAGTTAGAGCAATAGCAAACCTTGGTCGTATCAGAGATTCAATTTATGGAGAAAAAGCAAACTATGCTGTTGGTGAGGCAGAAGCGCCAGGCTCTACATTTAAGTTGGCAACAGTTGCTGCATTAATGGAAGATGGCTATGCAAACAACAATACCATTGTGCATATCGGAAATGGCACTGAAACTTTCTATAAGCTACCTGTCCGCGATCATGGCACACCCGAAGCTCCTGACATGACTTTGAAAAGAGCTATTGAGGTGTCATCAAATGTTGCTGTTGCAAAACTTGCCGACCAATACTACACCAGCAACAAGCAGAAGTTCTATAGTCATCTTGAACGCTTCGGTTTTACTCATAAGATAGATATAGAAATTGATGGTGCTGCTAAGCCTATTTTGCGCGCAGCAAATAAATGGGAAGGAACTTCCGTGCCATTTTTAGCGCATGGCTATGAATTGCAAATCACTCCATTGCACACGCTTAGTTTTTATAATGCTATTGCGAATAATGGCGTGATGGTTCGCCCAACTATAATTGAAAAAATCACTGAATACAATCAAACGATTGACTCGCCTTCAACAAGTATTTTGAACAATAAATTGTTTTCCCCAACAACACTTGCAAACCTGCGCCTGATGCTGGAAGGTGTGGTTGAAAACGGCACAGCAAAAAACCTCAAAACAAATTACCTGAGCATTGCCGGCAAAACAGGCACGGCAAAAATTGCACAAGGAAAGGAAGGATACAAGCGCGCAGTTTATCAGGCTTCTTTCTGCGGATATTTTCCTGCTGAAAGTCCGTTATACACAATGATTGTTTCTATCAATTCACCATCGCAAAATGGTTACTACGGAAACGTAGTTGCCGGAATCATATTCCGTGAAGTGGCTGATAAGGTGTACTCAAAATCTTTGAAGATGCAGAAGCCAGTTCAGCAGTTAGTTGCCACAAAAGAAAATCCTTCAAACAACAAAGGATTTACACAGGATATGAAAGCACTCTATGCTTTTCTTGGCAATAAAGTAAATGATGTAAATGGCGAGTGGGCTACCATAAACAGAACCAATAAAATGGTGGTGTTGAGCGAGCAGGAAATATCAAACAGTATTATCCCTGATGTAACTGGAATGAGTTTGAAAGATGCAATTTATCTGCTGGAATCAAACGGGTTGAAAGTTGCGATTGTAGGTAAAGGGAAAGTGAAAAATCAAAGTCTGAAGGCAGGCGAACCAATTATTAAAGGAACACAAATCATCATCGAACTTTCGTAGTGAAATCATTAAACACTTTGCTTAGTGGAATAGAAGTATTGCAACTTGTCGGCAACGATAAGGTTAGCATTAACTCTTTGCAAATGGACTCGCGTAAGGTTCAGGCAGGTGATTTATTTGCTGCTATTAGCGGCACGCAAGTTGATGGACATCAATACATCCAACAGTGCATTCAGCAAGGCGCTTCGGTAATTTTGTGTGAAAAAATTCCTACAGAAGTTACTGAAGAGGTTACTTATATAAAAGTTGCTGATAGCAGCCGTGCACTAGGTATTTTGGCTTCTAATTTTTACGGTAATCCTTCAAATAAATTGAAGCTGATTGGTGTAACTGGAACTAATGGTAAAACGTCTGTTGCTACATTACTTTTCAGACTTTTTCGTGCATTAGATAATAATGTTGGTTTGCTTTCCACTGTTCAAAATCAAATTAATGAAACTGTAATTCCTGCAACGCACACTACACCTGATGCAATTGGCTTGAATGCATTATTGAATAGCATGGTTGAAGCTGATTGCCAATACTGCTTTATGGAAGTGAGTTCTCATGCAATTCATCAAAACCGTATTTCAGGATTGCAATTTACAGGAGCAGCATTTACAAATATTACACACGACCATTTAGACTATCACAAAACATTTGACAATTACATCAAAGCCAAAAAACAATTCTTTGATGAGTTGCCTGCTACTGCATTTGCGGTGATAAATGCTGATGATAGAAATGGTAGCATTATGTTGCAAAACACAAAGGCTGCCAAGCATACTTATTCGCTAAAAACCCCTTCGGAATTCAAAGCCAAAATCATAGACAATAACATCACTGGCTTACAATTGGACATTAATAATCAAGATGTGCATGTTCGATTGATTGGAGAATTTAATGCTTACAATATTCTATTGGTATATGCAATTGCAACTTTATTGGGAGAAGAAAAGATGGAGGTGTTGCGCATACTTTCATCGCTTACACCACCCAATGGAAGGTTTGAACAAGTAGTTTCTTCTAACGAAAGTATTGTTGGTATTGTGGATTATGCGCACACGCCCGATGCGCTGAAAAATGTAATGCACACCATCAATGCAGTGCGCAACGGAAATGAAAGATTGATTTCGGTAATAGGCTGCGGTGGCAATCGCGATGCAGCAAAGCGACCGTTGATGGCAATGATTGCCTCTAAGTTTTCTGATAAAGCAATTTTTACTTCCGACAATCCGCGCAATGAGGACCCTAGTGAAATTTTAAAGCAGATGAACGATGGCGTTCCTGCACCAGAAAAAAAGAAAGTAATCACGATAGCTGATAGGAGAGAGGCAATTCGCACAGCCTGCTCTTTAGCACAACAAAACGACATCATTTTAATAGCAGGAAAAGGACACGAAAAATACCAGGAGATTAATGGAGTAAAGCATGAGTTTGATGACAGGCTAGTATTAATGGAAACTTTTAAAGAACTTGAAAAATAACCAAAGATGCTATACTATTTATTCAAATTTCTTGATGTTCAATATGACTTTCCAGGAGCGGGATTGTTCAACTATATCTCGTTTCGCGCGGCAATGGCAATTTTATTGTCGCTCTTGATATCACTTGTTTATGGCAAAAACATCATCGCATTTTTAAGAAGAAAACAAATTGGAGAAACCATTCGTGAGTTAGGATTGGAAGGAGAAAACAGCAAGAAAGGAACGCCAACCATGGGTGGCTTAATCATTCTTAGCGCAATTGTTGTTCCTACTTTATTATTTGCCAAACTTGAAAATGTGTATGTGATTTTAATGCTTATCACAACTTTTTGGCTAGGATTTATCGGCTTTATGGATGATTACATCAAAGTCTTCAAAAAGGATAAAAGAGGACTTGCAGGCAGGTTCAAAATTTTCGGGCAAGTTGTGTTAGGCATTATTGTTGGCGGTGTGCTTTACTTCAATAGTCATGTAATCACTAAGGAGGAAATACCGAAGGAAGAAGTTTATAAATATGGCAGTGATGAAATCAGCAAAATAACTGATGACAATGGCGAAGCGCATTATATGAAAACGGAGAAAGCTCCAGTCACAACATTGCCGTTCATGAAAAATCATGAAATTAATTATTCATTTTTTATATGCTGGATTGATAAGAGTTGGTGTAAGTATTCATGGTTGGTTTTTATTCCTATTGTAATTTTTATTATCACCGCAGTGAGTAATGGCGCGAATCTAACAGATGGAATAGACGGTTTAGCAACTGGCACTTCGGCTATTGTGGGTTCAACTTTATTGGTCTTCGCTTACGTTTCGGGCAACATCATTTTTGCTGATTACTTAAACATCATGTACATACCAAATGCGGGAGAGTTGGTAATCTTCTGCGCAGCGTTTGTAGGAGCGTGTGTAGGCTTTTTGTGGTACAATGCTTTTCCTGCACAAGTGTTTATGGGCGATACTGGTTCTCTTGCTTTAGGTGGAATTATTGCAACACTTGCATTGTGTGTTCGCAAAGAGTTATTGATACCTGTGATGTGTGGAATTTTCTTGGTTGAAAATCTTAGTGTGATGATTCAGGTTACCTATTTTAAATACACTAAAAAGAAATATGGTGATGGAAGAAGAGTGTTCTTGATGAGTCCCTTGCACCATCATTTTCAAAAACAAGGAATGCACGAAAGCAAGATTGTGAGCCGCTTTTGGATTGTAGGAATCATGCTTGCTGTATTAACTATTATAACCTTAAAAATCAGATAGGAAATGGCAAAAAAGCAACTATCTGGAAGAAAGAATGGTGAATTGGCTACAAGACCCGAAGAACTGATTATCAATAAAATATTTTTGATAAGAGGTGAAAAGGTAATGCTTGACAGCGATTTGGCTGAGCTATTTGGCGTAGAAACAAAGCGACTAAAAGAACAAGTGCGAAGAAACATAGAACGTTTTCCAACAAGTTTCATGTTTGAATTAACTCTTGAAGAGGCTGAAAACTTGAGGTCGCAAATTGCGACCTCAAGTTGGGGCGGTAATAGATTTTCGCCTTTTGTATTTACAGAACATGGTGTATTGATGTTGGCGAATGTTTTGCGAAGCGAATCGGCAATTAAAATGAGCATCAGAATCATAGAAATATTTGTGCAGATGCGCCAAGTGATGCTTACCAACAAAGACATACTGCTAAAACTTGAGCAGTTGGAAAACAAAGTTGGTAATCACACAAAAGAGATTCAAGTAATTTTTGAATACTTGAAAGAATTGGTATCACCTCCGGTTGAGCCACGAAGTAAAATTGGATTTAAAGTAAAAGATAAAAAGTAAGAAAGTGTCTAAACGAATAGCAATTCTTGGAGGCGGTGAAAGCGGAGTGGGCACAGCAGTGCTTGCTGCGAAACACGGCTATGATGTTTTCCTCAGCGATGGAGGAAGCATTAAACCAAAGTATGCTGAGGTTTTAAGAGAAAACGCTATTGAGTTTGAAAGTGGAAAGCATACAGAAGCAAAAATTTTGAATGCAGACGTGGTGATGAAAAGCCCTGGCATTCCGCACAAAGCACCGATAGTTAAGAAGTTGATTGAAAAGGGTGTTCGTATTGTAAGCGAAATGGAATTTGCTGCACCATTCACCAATGCTCAAATCATTGGCATAGGTGGTTCTAATGGAAAAACTACAACAACTGCGCTTACCTATCATATCCTAAAAAATGCAGGATTGAAAGTAGGCTTAGGTGGCAATATTGGAAAGAGTTTTGCATGGCAGGTGGCTACAGAAGATTACGATTTTTATGTGTTGGAAATTTCAAGTTTTCAATTGGATGACATTCAAACTTTTCGCCCGAATGTTTCTGTAATGACAAACATTACACCCGACCATTTAGACAGATACAACTATGAATTGCAAAACTATGTGGAAGCAAAATTCAACATAGCAAAGTATCAAACCGAAACTGATTTTTTCATCTATTGTGCCGATGATGAAATTACTATGCAAAACATGGAGCGCTACCCCACTAAGGCACAAAAAATTCCTTTCAGCTTCTCAAAAGAGTTTGCTGAAGGCGGCTTTGTAAAAAACGAAACAATAATAATTAATCATCAAAATTCTCAGTTCACCATGAGTACATCAGAATTAGGCATCAAAGGACGCCACAACATCTACAATTCTTTAGCAGCAGGAATTGTGGCAAACGTTTACGGCTTGCGCAAAGAAGAAATTCGCCAAAGCCTTTGCGATTTCAAATCGTTGGAACATCGCTTAGAAAGCGTTACCAAGGTTAGAGGAGTAGAGTTCGTTAACGACTCTAAAGCTACTAACGTAAACAGCACTTGGTATGCGCTTGAAAGCATGAGCAAACCAGTGATTTGGATTGCGGGTGGTATTGACAAAGGCAACGACTACTCGGTGCTGGTGCCATTGGTACAAAAACGTGTAAAAGCATTGATTTGCCTTGGTGCAGACAATACGCCATTGCACGCTGCTTTTGGCAAAAGCGTTGACATCATGGTAAACACTTCAAACATGCACGATGCGGTGCGCATGGCATATCAACTCGGCAATCCGGGTGATGTAGTTTTGCTTTCTCCTTCATGTGCTTCGTTCGATTTGTTTGAAAACTTTGAAGACAGAGGCAGAAGGTTTAAAGACGAAGTGATTAGATTATAATTTGATGATGATTCAAATCTTTAAATCTTCAAATTGAATTCACCTAATATATTCAGGTTTCTGCAGGGCGATCGGCTGATATGGCTGGTGGTGTTTATGCTTATTGCTTTTTCTATGCTGGGCATTTACAGTTCCACAAGCACATTAGCATTTCGGTTACAAGGCGGCAACACCGAGTATTATGTGATGAAGCAATTCTTTTATGTACTGATTGGTTTAGCGTTGATGTTTGTAACGCATCTGGTGGACTATCGTTACTACTCGCGCATTGCCCAAGTGCTTTGGTTGATTTGTATTCCCTTATTGATATACACTATGTTTTTTGGAACTGAAATCAACAGTGCCAGTCGCTGGATCACAGTGCCGCTTGTTGGTTTAACCTTTCAAACTTCCGACCTTGCAAAGCTGGGTCTTATCATGTACTTGGCGCGTCAGTTGAGCTTGAAGCAAGATAACATCACCGACTTCAAGGAATCCTTTTTGCCCATTCTTGCACCCACAGTTATTACGGCATTGCTCGTTGCCCCCGACAATCTTTCTACAGCATTGATTATACTGTTCACGGGTGTATTTGTAATGTTCATTGGCAGAATTTCATTAAAGCATATTGCATTGTTGTGTGGTGCTGCAACACTTTTTATGGCACTGTTTGTAATGTTGCTTTTTACGATGCCTGACAGCTTGTTGAAAGGGCGTATGAAAACATGGAAACATCGCATAGAAAACTTTAAGCAAGCAGGCGAAAATGTTGATGATGATTATCAAACGATGCAGGCAAAAATTGCTATTGCTAAAGGTGGTCTCTTCAACATAAACCCCGGAGGCAGCAATCAAAAGAATTTTTTGCCACATCCATATTCCGATTTTATTTATGCTATTATAATTGAAGAATATGGCTTACTTGGTGGTGCCCTCGTTGTGTTCCTGTATCTATTTTTTCTCTATCGCTGCATACGCATTGTGCTGAAAGCACCCAAGGCATTTGGGGCTTTTCTTGCCGTTGGTTTGGGTATTGCACTCGTTATTCAAGCCATGATAAATATGGCGGTGGTTGTAAATCTTGTTCCAGTTACTGGGGTAACACTTCCATTGGTAAGCATGGGTGGAAGCAGTGCAATTTTTACCAGTATTGCTTTTGGCATTATTTTAAGTGTAAGCCGCAATGTAGAGTTGCAATCTGGCAATGAAGATTTGGCATTGGGTTAGTTATTTTTTACCACTAAAACAAAAAATCCCCGCTCAAAATTGAACGGGGATTTTTGTTTTACGACAGTCTAATATCTCACTTACTCTTTCAGCAAACGCTTCACTACGCTGCCTTGTGAGCTTGTAAGTTTAACTTGATAAATGGCGGAGGCAAGCATAGAAACATCTATGGTTTTGTTTCGGTACATTTCTGTTGCTATTAC
>CAZKHZ010000135.1:0-10226 GCA_964552715.1 uncultured Chitinophagaceae bacterium
TTGGCTATTCCCAATTCATTCACTGCATTTAATGCCGCACTTTGCTCAGCAACCTTTTTACTATAACCTTCTCCGGCTGCAATAAATTTGTCATTCACCATCACATGAATTACAAAATAGCTTCGATTGCTGCGTTTGCTTTGCTCATGTAATTTAAATTCTAATACTTTGTTTTCGCGTTGCGAATACTGATAGAGTTTACTTTTGTAATCATATTCTGTAGCTTCAATATCGTCAATATCTAATAAGCGAGTGAGTACTCTTTTTTGAATAAATTTTTTGGTTTCATCAAAGCCTGCATCTAAATACAAAGCGCCAACTAAAGCCTCGAAAGTGTTGCCCGCCATATCTTTACCAGCTTCGCCTAATTGCTTTTTGTGAAAATCAAGTTTTGAAAGCAAACCAAGTCGCTCGCCCAATTCATTCAACTGCCTGCGGTTTACCACCTTACTGCGCAATGCAGTAATAAAGCCTTCATCTTTGTATGGATATTTTTTAAAGAGATAATCACACACGCAAGCATCTAAAATACTATCACCCAAAAGTTCTAATCTTTCATTGTTTTTGTCGGGCTCTGAAAATTTGGAGCGATGGCTAAAAACCTGCTTGTATAAACGCAAGCGTTTAGGTGCAATACCTGTAATTGCCTTTATAAAGGAAACCAGTTCCTTATCATTTGAAAAAAAGCGATTGTATAACTGTTCTATCACGAAATGGGAGGATATATTTTATCGAATTTCTAAAAATGAATTGATAAAACGAATCTTTTAGTAAAATATTTCCTAGCATGCACCAATAGCATTGATTTTGCTTGCATATTCTATCTTCGCCCCAAATTTTTACACATTATTTATGTCTTGGCAATCTCCCACAGTAGCATTTCACACGCTTGGCTGCAAACTAAACTTTGCAGAAACGGCAGCTATTGCCCGCACTTTGTCAGACCACGGTTACAGTAAATTGGAGTTTAGTGAGCCGGCAGATTTTTTTGTTATCAATACCTGCTCGGTAACAGAAAATGCAGATAAAGAAACAAAGCAGATTGTGAAGCGCGCACTAAAAAGTAATCCCGAAGCAAAGGTAATTATCATAGGTTGTTATGCGCAATTGAAGCCCGAAGCTATTGCTGCAATTCCGGGTGTAAGCATGGTGTTGGGTGCAAAAGAAAAATTCAAATTACATGAGCATATTTCAAAATTAGAAACTGCAGAAACAGCAATTATTGAGGCTGGAGAAATTGATGACGTGGCTTTTTTTTCTCCAGCTTGGAGCCAAGGTGAAAGAACGCGCACTTTTTTGAAAGTACAGGATGGATGTGACTATCACTGTGCCTTTTGTACTATACCATTAGCGCGCGGAGCAAGTCGCAGCAATACAATAGCCGAGACTATTACATCAGCAAAAAAAGCTGCTGAATCGGGCGTAAAAGAAATTGTTCTTACAGGCGTAAATATTGGTGACTTTGGTAAAACACCCGATGGAAGCGCACGAACAGAAGAAACTTTTTTTGAATTGATACAGGCTTTGGAAAATGAAGTGGATGTGCAGCGTTTTCGAATTTCCTCTATTGAACCCAATTTGCTTTCAGAAGAGATAATTCGGTTTGTAGCAAAGTCCGGAAAGTTTATGCCGCATTTTCATATTCCATTGCAAAGTGGCAGCAATCGTATTTTGAAATTTATGCGCAGAAAATATTTACGTGAATTATATGCTGAAAGAGTGGCTGTGATAAAATCTGTAATGCCACACGCCTGTATTGGTGTGGATGTGATAGTTGGTTTTCCAGGAGAAACACCGCAAGATTTTTTAGACACTTATAATTTTTTGAATGAACTGGATGTAAGCTATTTACACGTTTTTACTTATTCGGAACGTGCAAATACAAAAGCTGCAATCATGGCAGAAATTGTACCGATGGAAGAAAGGAAAAAACGCAATAAAATGCTGCGAATCTTAAGTGAAAAAAAGCGTGTTGCATTCTATCGTCAGCACGAAAACTCAAATCGCAGCGTGTTGTGGGAAGCGGAAAAGAGTGCTGATGAAATGCACGGCTACACAGATAACTATATTAAAGTGAGCGCACCTTTCAATGCAGAATTAGCAAACACAATTACTAATTTTCAAATTAATTTTAGCGGAGAGAATGCTTTGGTAGAGGCATTGTAGCTACTCAGTCAGAGCCTTGCCTGTTCCGCAAAAAGTGTAGCGGGAGCAGCCTTTAAATCAAAAATTAAATACATCATCTAATTGTAGTTTAAAGCCTTTCAAAACTTTTGATACAACTACATCGCCCATTGTAAAAAGTCTGCTGCTTTCGTATTTGCCTTTATCATTTAATGTATAAATAATTAGTGTTTTGGCATCGGGTGAAGCCACCCAATATTCATTCACTGCATTTTCTTCATACAGTTTGTACTTTACTGTAAGGTCGCGTTTGGTGGTATGTGGCGAAAGAATTTCAACCACTAAATCAGGCGCACCCAAACAGCCTTTTTGGTCTAATTTACCTTCATCATACACAACACAAATGTCAGGCTGAACAACTGTTGTAATTTGTTTATCGGTAGAATTATCTCGCTTGGTTAAGCGTACATCAAATGGAGCTGTAAATGCCTGACAAGGATGACCCTTCATAAAATCAACAAAGTGATAACTAAACTCTCGCGACACTTTTTGATGATTCAAATTTGGCGCGGGACTCATGTTGAATAACTTTCCCTTGATAAGTTCTACACGTTCATTAAATGTCCAAGTAAGGTAATCGGCATAGGTATAAACACCGTTTATATTTAAATCAGAGAATTTCATATTGATAGTTTTTGCTAAAATAGCAAGTATTTACTTTTCTTCTTGAGCTAGTTCCTCTTTAGCCTCAAGCCTCGTTATCCAAAAATTATTGTAGCCCTCGCCAATAGTAATGCCAAGTTGCTTTTCCTGAATCAATTCTAACATGCTAAGGAAAATAAAAATGGCATGAATCCGATTTTGGCAGGCTTCAAAAACTCTTTCAAATGCGAACTTATCACCTACTTTAACTATTTCAAGCAGCACCATTTTTTCGCCCAAAATGGAATATGGTGGCTGCTCTACAGTATGAACTACTTTATTTTTTTCTCTATCTAATCGTGTTATTACATTTTGAAATGCCTTCATCAACCTAAACATGGTCAGGTTTTGCATTTCATACTCGGTTTCAAAAATAGCAGCAATCTCCTGCGATTCGAATGGAGCATTACCTCGCTTTGAAATGCTTTGACGTTCGTCTTCCATCAACCGCAACTCTTCGGTTGCTTCTTTGAATTTTTTGTATTCAATCAAGCGGTTTACAAGTTCTTCGCGCGGGTCAATTTCTTTGCCTTGCTCATCTAACTCTTTACGAGGCAAAAGCATTTTTGCTTTTATACGCATTAGCGTTGCGGCAACTAAAATAAACTCACTTGCCAACTCAATGTTCATCACTTCCATTTGGTGGATATAAGTGAGAAAGTCTTCAGTGATTTTGAAAATTGGAATATCATAAATATCCAATTCATCGCGCTCAATAAAGAATAACAAAAGATCAAATGGACCTTCAAACTGCGGCAGTTTTATTGAAAAAGTATCAGACACTATTTTTTTGATTTAAGATTTTTCTGATTTAAGATTTTCTATTTCCTACATCATAAACAGTATGAAGCAGGGAATTTTAATTCAATCAAAAATGACTAAATATTTATGGTTGCAAATAAACTCAGTTTGAGTGAACCAACTGCATCATTGTTCCGTCTTGTTAATTGGGAAAAAGTTTTAGGGTTTTTCTTTTAGGTTTGTGCAGATGCAATTTTCTATACGGCATATATTCTTCGTACTTACTTTTTGTTTTTGCTTTTATGCAGAAGATGTTTTTGCAACGCACTATCGCGCAGGCGAAATAACTTATGAGTTAATTGCCCCTTTCACTTATCGCGTAACCATTAGAACAATTGCAGAGGATAATGCTGCCGACCGAGACACTGTTCGTATTCGTTGGGGTGATGGCTCGCTCGATGAGTTACTTTCGCGAACCAACGGACCCATAATTGGAGGCAGCCACAAAGGCGAAGCGGTGGGTTTTGGATTTAAACGCAACTTGTATATCGGAACACACACTTATCCTGGTGTGCCACCACCACCGCGCAATTATTATGTTATTTCATTCTATGACCCTGCTAGAGTGAATAACGTAATTAATATTAATAACGGAAATTCGGTGGATGTGCCATTTTTTGTTGAGGACACTCTTCGATTTCCGGCAGATGTTGCAAGTATAGGATATAACAGTTCTCCTATTTTTTATCAAGACCCTTTTGATTATGGAAATGTAAATGAAATTTTTACACACAGTTTAAATCCCTTTGACCCTGATGGCGATAGTTTGACATTTGACATCACAACTCCTTTACTGAACTTTGGATCAGTTGTTCCAAATTGGAGGAATCCTCAAAATGTACCGACTGCAAATAACCCTAATAATATTTTCTCTCTCAATCGCTTTACAGGGGAAATTGTTTGGACAACTCCTCAACGACAAGGCTTGTATAATGTTGGAATTCTTGTTCGCGAGTACAGGCGTGGAATTTTGATGGGAACTATTCTTCGCGATTTTCACATTATTATAGAGTCTCGTAATAATCAGCCTCCAGTAGTTTCAGAGCTTAATGATACTTGTATTTGGGCAGGAGATTTGTTGCAAATTTTAGTTACCGCTTCAGATCCTAATACCAGTCAATTAGTAACACTCACCGCAAATGGTGCGCCATTTTTTGACACACCAAATCCACTGGCTGTGTTCAATGCGCAACCTCCGGGCAATCCTACATCGGGAAATTTTAGTTGGCAACCAAGTTGCAATCAGGTGCGTAAGCAGCCTTACACAGTAGTATTTAAAGCGCAGGATAATTTTGCGCAGGGAGGCAACAAACTACCGCTTACCGATGCCGAAACGTGGTTGATTGAAGTAGTTGCTCCACCCGTTCAGGATGTAACGGCAAATGTTTTGGGCAGCACAGTAAATATTGCTTGGAAGAACCCCTACTTCTGTTCTTCGGCTAATAATTTCAGGGGATTTTCTGTGTGGCGTAGAGTTAATTCCAACCCATTTACCCCAGAGTATTGCGAAACGGGATTGGATGGAAGAGGCTACACTCGTCTTAATTCCAACCTCATCAAAACTTACTCCTATCCTGATAACAAGATTGTGCGTGGGCAAAAATATTGCTATCGCATTTTGGCACATTTCAGCAGGCTATCTCCTAACGGAATCTTTGAGTATGATCAGGTTGAAAGTGTGCCTTCGATGGAAATTTGTGTAAATGTTCCATTAGATATTCCAGTGATTACCAATGTGAGTGTGAACACTACAAATCTTGCCACCGGAAGTAATTTTGTGGCATGGAGCAAACCACGTGCAGGAGCTAATCAATTGGATACTATTAAAAATACTCCGCCTTACATTTTTGATGTGTATCGCGGCACAGGATTTAACCTTGCCAATCCAACTTTAATTCAATCTTTTACAGCCATCAGTTTTGCAGCTATGAACGACACAACGTTTACGGACACATTATTAAATACTCAAACCACGCCTAACTCATACAAAATTGTCTTTAAATCTAATGGCGATTCGTTGGGCGAAACAACAGTGGCTTCTTCTATATTCTTGAATATAGTTGCGTCTGATAAATTGTTGCGATTGAACTGGGAAGAAAATGTGCCTTGGACAAATGACAGTTTTGCAATTTTCAAACAAAACAGGAGTACCCTTTTGTTTGATTCAATCGGGATTTCTAAGACGAAGCAGTATGTTGATACAGGCTTAATAAACGACACCACCTATTGCTACTATGTAAAAAGTTTTGGGCATTATTCTGTTTCGGGTTTAAAGTTCCCACTCATCAATCTTTCGCAAGAAAATTGTGGTGTGCCACAGGATACTATCGCACCTTGTCCTCCAATTTTATCTGTTAGAAATGATTGTGAAAAGTACAATGGAGTAGCCTGGAGTGATTCTGTGTTTTCCAATATTTTGAGTTTAAGTTTTACAGCACAAGCAGGCTGCGACAATGATGCCGACCACTACAACATTTACTTCAGTGAAACAGATAATAATTTATCGCTGATTGATTCAACAGCCGACACTACTTACACGCACATTGTTCAGAAAAATATCGCAGGATGTTATGCAATTACAGCCCTTGATAAATTGGGTAACGAAAGCCAGAGGAGCAATCAAGTGTGTGTTGAAAATTGTTCTTTTTACGAACTGCCGAATGTGTTTACACCCAATGGCGATGGGCAAAATGACAAGTTCACTCCATTCAAACCATACAGATTTGTTACACGGGTTGAGTTGAGCATTTTTAATCGTTGGGGTAATAAAGTTTTTGAAACCACCGACCCTGATATCAACTGGGACGGACGCGATTATAAAACAGGCGCTTTGCTGAATGATGGATTATATCTCTACGGTGGCTACTACTATGAGAAGCAACGTAATGGTGAAGTGAGAAAAGTGCTTCCACCAAATAAAAAAGGTGGTGGCTATATTCATTTGATTAGAGGCAATTGATTACTTAGTCAGACCTTGGTGAGACTAGCTTTTTGAAAGCTTTTAAAAACTTATAGTGATGGAGTTTTATTCTTCTAAATCAAACAGCCGCAGAAAAGCAATAAAGTTCTTTATGCCGCCATCTACTTTTATTTCTCCGCTGGTGTAGGTTGCTAATGGCTTTCTGATTTTTGCTGCAAGCTCTTTCCAAACGGTTTCTTTGATGTGAATTGTAACATCAGGTTTGCCTGTTTCAAAGGGTTGCACTTCTGCAACACCGTTTCTTATTTCTACCATCCATTGCGCTTTGCTATCGGTAAAATCAAACAAAACTCTCTGACGTGTATCAATACTTTTTTCAGGATTTAGATGAACTGCGAGTCCACTGAAAATTGCCGCAATCGGAATATCTTTCACTAAGTCAGGTGTTGGTTTTATCAAGCCTTCATTTTTTAAACCATCTAATTCTAAAGCACAGGTAAGGTAATAGTGGCGGGCGTTGGGATTTGATTGAGCTGCGCCCAATTCTGTGAGTGCCTTGATTCTTTGTTGAATAACATGCTTCGTGTTTGGGTGAAGTGTCAGAAACACATCCGTCAGCTCCAGCACCCATTGAAATTCTTTTGCCCTTAATGCGGTTTCAATTTGCTTTTCAAGATTGGCTTTGCCTCCAGCTAGGGCTTGCATTTTTTGTGCGCGGTCTTTCTTTTTTAGTGGTAAAAGCGTGGTGGGATTGCCATCAAAAAATCCCATGTAGCCGTCAAATACAGTGCGCACGCTCCATTCAGTTTTACCATAAAATTCTTGCAGCCAAGGCGATTGTTGCAGGTGCTTGGGCAACACTACTACTTCTGTAAGTTCATCGGGCGTTAAACCCTTGTTCATGCCGCGCACTGTTTGGTCGTGAACATATTGAATGGCATCGCGATAATCTGTAAGAATCTTAGCAATGGTATCTGCCCCGCGAATCACTTCGGTGTGGCTAGGCACAATCACTTCTGGTCGCAAGTAGCGCATTTTGTCCACGCTATTTTTCCAAAGGTTTACATCGCGATAGGCGGTGCCGCGAATGGTGTAAAGGTTTGGAAAAGTTTTATAGAGATTATCGCCACACAGCAGTGTTTTGCTATCGGGCAGCCACACCAAAAGTTGATCGGGTGTTTCACCGGGGGCGTGCATCAATGTTATGCGCACTCCGGCAATGGTAACTGCTAGCGAATCTTTGAAGGTAATTGTGGGGCGCAACACACCAAGCTCGGAGCCTTTTTGAATATGCAAATCGGGACCAATACCACAGTTCACCAAAGCAGCATCGTCTAAGAAAACACCAAACATTCTGTACGAACGTTTCTCAGTGATATGTCGAACCACTGATGCAGTTTTATCTAAATAATGCGGTAGCAATTCTTGTGCATACACATCTGGTTTCTGATTGCCCGCTAAAGCCACCGCACCCGAAGTGTGGTCGGTGTGAAAGTGGGTGTAAATAATTGCTTTCAGCGGTTTAGCACACACACTTTCAAAGGCGCGCTTCACAGCCTCACCCGCCTCCATGCTTTCCATGCAATCTACTATGATGGTGCTATCTTTTCCTTCAATTAAAATGCTGTTGGCTAAGCCATAACCAATGGCTACATAAATATTATCGCCTACCTTTTCTATTCGTTTATCAAAAACCTTTGTGTGGTTTTTTAAATCTTCGGGCGAAGAAATTTGCTGTTTAAAGCTTACTTTCTCTTTGCAGGATTGCAACACAAGTAGCGATGTAAAAAAAATAATAGCGAACGAGCGCTTACAAGAAATTGAAGTAAAAAGCTGTTTCATCAAAAGTGAAAATAAGCGTACTATCATTATCCGTACCTGCTAAATTCATAGTGCATGTACGAGAACTCAGAAGCATCAATGTGTTTTCTCTTATAGTGATGTTTAGTATGTTATTAATCTTGTAGAAGGATGCTTTGTGGAAGGGTTGATTTGGCAAAGGGATTTCACCCCAAGCCATACATCAGGCTGCAACCGCGCACGTCAGCGTTATCTCTGCGCCCAGCTACTTCAAAGCTACCGTCAGTGTGTACAATGCCGATATCATCGGTGGCAATAAATGCGCACGAATAGATATTTGCTAAATCAATGATGTTGAGCGCACCAGTTTTTTCGGGCTCTAAAATTTGCAACGGATTGTAGATGTCGCGCGCCTGCACTTTCATCCAATTAGAAGTTTTAAAAATGCCTTTGCCAAGGGAGTAGGCTTGCGAAAGCAGCTCCGTCATACCATATTCCGAATGGATATTTTCACTATTAAAAGCCTGTTGAAGCTCTTCGTGAATTTCTTCGCGCAGCATTTCTTTTCGCCTGCCTTTCATGCCGCCTGTTTCCATAATTGTTGTGTGACGCAAGTGCATAGGGAACTGCTCGGCAAAATCAAGCAGCGCATACGTAACGCCAATAAGCAACACTTTTTGTTGTTGAAATTCCAACGCGGCAAGGCGCGCAGCAAGCGCGCTAAAGTTGTTGATGAAAAAACCATTTTCGGGGTGATTGCTCTGGCGCATCAACCTTTCAGCCATATACACCAGCGAAGAATTTCCCTTTTCTAAATACGATGGCAAAAGCGCCAATACGCAATATTCATCAGCCTGTCCATAAAACCTTTGAAAGGCTTTTTGAAAACTGGTTTCGTACAATGCTAAGGAGGCAACGGGATGCTTCGAGTTGACGCTGCCTGTGGTGCCGCTGCTTTCAAACACAGTTTCAGCAGCAAAGCCTTCAGCAATAATATTTTCAGTTTTAAAAAAGCTAATGGGCAAAAAAGGAATTTGCCGCTCGCTGAAAACGTTTTCGGGGCTTCGTTTTAAGCCATCGCAAAACCTTTTGTAAATAGGCTGGTTGTTGTATTGGAAACGAAAAACCTCCAAGGCAACTAAGCGGAAATTTTCTTCGTTTACACTAAATATTGTTGATTCGTTGAAGTGCATTATTTATTTTGGAAATGAATTTGCAACAAAACACGTATATCGCAATTGATTTATGCCACCAATACACGAATAATTAAGTCTTAAAAGCAATTTTATTGAATAGTGAAAAAATTATTTAGCCAAAATACTTGTTGTTACCTCCGCACTTTTGCCACTGCAAATAAACTAGTGTTTGCCCTTTTTCTATTTTCGTATTTCTCTTTCCTTTCTTCCTGTGTAAAAGACGAGCCGCAATATCCCATTGAGCCTTCCATTGAATTAAAGTCAATTTCAGATACAGTAATAGGCAACGGACAGACCTTGAAATTTGTATTGTCGTTTAAAGATGGTGATGGCGATTTTGGTGTTAAAGATGGCGCAACCGCACCACCCGATAGCATTACAGACAATTGCAGCTTTTTAAAAACGAAACCACAAGCAGATTCTCTTTTTGCAAGAATCTACCGCAACCCTACGCTTAGCGTTTACTATTATGTAATCCGCAATGGCGATAGTTGTTTAGAGTCCTTAGGCACTGCATTCATCCCCGAAAAAGGAAAACAAAAATCTATTCAAGGCGAAATCGAATTTGAAACTCCCGGCTTTGCCTGCGCACCGTTGAAGTTGCAAGACACGCTACAATTTGGTTTGCTGATAAAAGACAGGGCAAATCATTTGAGCAATTATGTAAGAAGCCCGAAGGTTGT
>CAZKHZ010000136.1:0-7573 GCA_964552715.1 uncultured Chitinophagaceae bacterium
TTCATTAAATAGTCGTGTCAGCAGAGTAAATAGTCATCTAGGAGAAGCAAGTAATCTTGTCAGAGGAATATATTGTTGGTTTTAGAGGAAAAATGGGCAGTGCGCAGAGCCATTTACTTTAGTTTACTTTAGCTGATATTTTATCTGTTTAATGCGTTTTTATAAGTTGTCATTATCGGTGTTTTTGTTGGGCATTTATTTCTTTGCCTTGTTTAGTTGTAAGCAAATCTCACCGCCTTCGCACGAGGCAAATGCGCCAGATTTTTCATCCGAAACTTTTTTATCTACCGAAGTATTTTCAGAAAATAATGAAGCAGAAATACCTGTTGGAATGGTGTGGATACCAGGAGGTGTTTTTAGCATGGGTGGGCAAAATCCTGTGGGGATGGAAAATGGTGGAGCGCAAACGATGGGCGATGCGCGACCGATTCATCGTGTTCGGGTGGATGGTTTTTGGATGGATGAAACTGAAGTTACCAATGCGCAATTTTCAGCTTTTGTAAAAGCAACAGGTTACAAAACGGTTGCCGAACAAACGCCCACCAAAGATGAATTTCCTGACGCAGACCAGAAAGATTTGGTGGCAGGTTCTATTGTGTTTGCGCCACCTTTAAATAATGTAGCGTTACAAGATTATGCGCAGTGGTGGCGGTTTGTGAAAGGCGCAAATTGGCAACATCCTTTTGGTGAAAAAAGTAATATTGAAGGTAAAGAAAACTACCCTGTGGTGCATATTGCGTGGCAAGATGCAACGGCTTATTGCCAATGGGCGGTCAAGCGATTGCCTACCGAAGCCGAATGGGAATTTGCTGCGCGGGGTGGGGCAACTGGCGCAATTTATCCTTGGGGCGATACGCTAAAACCGAAGGGTGTTTGGATGATGAATATTTTTCAGGGAGAATTTCCGCATCGCAATGATGAGAAAGATGGTTATGCAGATGCTGCGCCTGTAAAGCAATTTGCACCGAATGCTTATGGCTTGTATGATGTGGCAGGAAATGTGTGGGAATGGTGTAGCGATTGGTATGATGAAAATTATTATCGTCATTTGGCAAAAGATTCTGTTTCAATAAATCCGAAGGGTCCAAGTGTATCGTTTGATAGTGAAGAGCCAGGGGCTGAAAAGAAGGTACAGCGCGGAGGTTCGTTTCTTTGCACCGAACAATATTGCACCCGCTACATGGTGGGCACGCGCGGCAAAGGCGAGTATCGCAGCAGCGGAAACCATATAGGTTTTAGGTGTGTAAGAGACTAAGACAATGCCTACAAAGTATAACGCAACTGCGCGGTGAAATTTCTATGCGGCTCAGGCTTGCCCGGGCGCAACGAGTAGAAATGATTGGCAACATTTTTTACAATAAAACCCACCCTGAATTTTTCGGTGATGCTGATACCCGCTCTAAGGTCAACCACAAAGTCGCCTCCTTTATGCTTAGCTACATAATCATCCAAAGATTTGATGCCACCATTAAATAAAAATGAAGCAGCGGCTGTAAATAGCGATGGAATTTGGTCAGGGAAACTGCCGTAGAAAATTGTTACACCCAAGTAAGCTTTCCAATAGGTAATCTCCACATCGGCACGGAACAAATGGCGTGTACGGAACATCAACATTTGAGCAGATTCTACAGAATCGGGAGTCCTACCATTCAGCAAAAAGAAGTTGCGCATGTAATTACCAATATTGCGCACATCACGCTTTGCATCAGAGGTAGTATCAGAAAGGCTAACGGGGTAGGTGTAGGTATATCCAGCAAGAATCTGCAAGCCAACCTTGCCAATTTTGCCTTGGCTGGCAATAGACAATTCGTAACCTGCAACACGTGCATTTTCTATGTTAGCTGCACGCAAACCAAAAATGCCCGGTCTGCCATCGGAAGTGAGATATGGCGATGAAATGTTAGGGAAAATTTGACCGCCATTTCTGTATTCATTAGGGAAGATTCCAAACTCATATTGCACGAAATTATTGTATTCCTGCCAAAAGAAAGCGGCATCAATGTATGCTTTCCATTCTTTAATCTGAAAGCCCTGCTTGAAGCCAAATTCAAGGTTCCAACCTGTTTCGGTTTTAAGTGTATCGTTTGGAATAACATAAATGCCTTGTGTAAATTCTGCTGCAACAAAACGCTCGCCAATTGCAGGTATGCGGTAACCCTGCCCCCACGATGCGCGAAAGAAAGATGCTTTGCCGGCACGCAGATTTATACCTGTGCGAAATATTGGTTTAGTTGTTTCTACAAAAGTATCTACACCCACTGCCTCGTAGCGCACGCCTCCCGTCCAGCTCAAAAACTTATAGTTGATTTCGGCTTGTACATACACTGCTGCATTAAAGTTTGTTCTGATGCCGGGATACAAATTGCTTTTAGAAAAACCTAGTGAAAAAGGCACTCCTGTTGTGAGCACTAACAAGTTTCGGTAAGTGAATTGATACTGTGGTTGAAACTCCAAACTATGTGATACTGCATTGATGTCTCTGCCGTTTCCCTCGCGCCAAATATTGATGTAACGCATATTAAAAGTCGCCCTGTGCCCTTTAGCATTTTGATAAGAAATGTGTGGGTCAACGCTAGTTCGCAGGTATCTGTCATCTGCACCTACTTTAAAATGCAGTGCGTTAGTATCCATATCTGCGGCAATAAAAAACCTGTCGCTGCGCTCATACATTTGGCTGAAGTTTACACCATAATTTAAGCCTTCAATCTTGGGATTCAGGTGGCGCGTTTTTAAGAAATATCGAACGCGAAATTCATTTGATTTTTGAAGAAATCCCATAGCTCCGGTGATGTTTCCTCCAGCAACAAATTGCAGGTCTTTTATCTTTTGCTGATGGTTGATGTTTGCATTGATACCAAATGGAGTGCCGCCCGTCCACCAGCGTTGTTTTGGTTCTCTTGGTGCATCAAAAAAAGTGGTGTTGATGTCAATGTCAGTTCTAGCTTCATTTTCTTGTGGCCACTCGGTAATCACATTCACAATACCGTTTAATGCCGAAGAGCCATAAATAACTGAGGCAGCACCTTTAATTACCTCTACTTGCTTGGTGTTTTCCACCGGCACCATTTTGTTTTGCCCTTCACCAAGGTCGGCACTGGTCATACCCAAATTATCTACCAGCACTGCGGTTCTTGAACCCACACCGTAAGAAAATGAACTACCCCCACGAATGGATATTTGCCCATCTTGCACCAACACACCCGGTGTTTTTGACACAATGTCACCTAGGTCGTTTGCATTGGTATTTTTGATTTGATTTTTAGTAATTACTTCCATGCTTACGCTCTCTTTCGCAGCATTCTTTTTGTAAAAACTAGAAGTAACAACTTCATTCAATTGTATGCTTTGCGAGCGCAGTTCTATGGTGATGTTTTTTGTTTCACCCGCAACGATGGAAAGGGTATCTTTTTTGTTTCTGTAACCCATATACGAAACACCTATCACCACTTGCCCGGGTTCTACATTTACTTTAAACTGCCCACTAGCATTGGTAACAGATGCCCTTTTACCCTCGGCTCTAATCACTGCACCGCCTATGCCTTCTTTGGTGTCAGAGTCGCGTACCGTTCCGGTAATTGTTGTTGTTTGGGAAAAAATAAATAGTGATTGAAACAGGATGAGCGTGGATAAAATTTGCTTCATGTGTTTGGTGAAATGTTGGTGAATTATTTTGCTGAAGGTGAAGATGAAAATGCTTCTGAAACGGGTTTTGCTATCCAGCAGTGGGGTTGTTTTAAACCAAAGATGAAAGCTATGGTAGCTGCTGTGTCGTATTGGTTTATCGAGTTGTCAGGTAGGGTGTGATTTGCTTTTATCTTAGGTCCAAATATTATCCAAGGAATTTCAACTTCCCGCGCGGTTTTTCCTCCGTGACCTTTACCTATGCCACCATGGTCTGAGGTAATAATGAAATAAGTTTGCTCGAAGGTGCCGGCTATTTTAGTAGCTTCTATAATAGCACCAGCCAATGAGTCGGCAACTTTTATGGATTCAAAATACTCGCGGGTATCGTGTCCGAATTCGTGCCCAGCATGGTCGCAATGATCGAAGTGCAGAAAGAGAAAGTCGGGTTGCTTTTTTTTAATAATTTCAATGGCTTTGTCTGCTGTGTGAAACTCATTTCGTGCGTTGGTGATTTTATTAAAGGCATCTAAATCTGTAAGTCGGGCAAAATCGTTCCAATGGTGTACAGCATAAATTTTGCTGTCGGGTTTTTGCTCGCGCAACACACCAAAAATTGTAGGGAATATTTTGCCTTTTTCTTTGCCGCAAAAGCTTTTGCCTATCAGTTTAGTGCGTTTCCACTTGTTGCTTCTTATGCCATGTTCATCAGGACTTGCACCCATTATCATTGATGCCCAATTGGGCGAAGAAGAAGTTGGAAAAACTGCTTTTGCTTTTAATGTAGATGCACCTTGTGTGCGCGCTTTTGTAAATACAGGTGTTGGAGTTTGATTCACACCCCAGCCACTTAAGCCGTCAAAACCAAGCACAATTACTTTAGGCGATTGTGCTGAAGACAATAGATAGGCGAGTAGGAGAATGGAGAAAGCTAAGAGCCGTAAAATGCAATTTATTCTGTGCCCAATCATACTGCAAATATGTATTTGTGTTGTTATGCAAAAGTTAAGACGCGATGAATGTAAATAAAATGCTGAATTATATTAAATGTGTTTGAATTTCATTCCCACTTTTGATTACAGTAGAAATCTTTTTGAATTGTTCTTTAGCGTTGAAGTGGTGCAACGAATGTGCAGGGATAAAAGTGCCTGCGCCTAATTTTAGAAAGTGTTTTACGCCATTGATATTTACCTGTGCCGCGCCATTAATAATTTGTACATAAGTATCAAATGGAGTTATCTTATCACTTAATTCCTCACCGGTATCAAACGACATGGCGGTTATATTGCCCGAAATCTTTTTAATGATGGTTTTGCTAACTACTAATCAAGCACTTAATCTACAATTCCAACAATGATGTGTTGGGCTGATTTCTCTAACTCTGTAAGATTTTTTTGGCGCTGGGGGGGTACTTTATCTTTATGCAGGATTTGCTTTTTAAAAGCTGGTGTAGATGTGTAATATTAACCACCTATTGTTTTTCCAAATACCTAAATGATTTGTACAATTCACACTTTGCAAAGCGCAGGCAAAATGGAGTATGAACACTAGGCTATGGTGATTCAGATTCGATATAGTTCTGAGCAGGTAACAATCTAATTCTTTATGACTTAAACTGGGTCAACAATATGTAATGCTTATGGTTGAAATAAAAAAGGCTTGCCTCCAACGAGAGGCAAGCCTTTTAGTATTTAGAGGAGCATAAACTATTTTTTAGGTGCAGTAGGTGTTAATGATGAAGGAGTAGGTGAATTACTTGGTTTTAATGTTGGTTCAGACTTTTGACCAGGATTAGCTGCTTTTGCCTTTTCTGCGGCCAATGCTGCTTTAATATCCTCAGGTAAAAACGCTTCTTTTTTAGGCGAAGCTTCACCTGGTTTTGGCAAGTTGCGGTGATAGTAACTCGTTTCGTATCCTGCAAATGGTGCAGTTGGATCTTCAACAGTTGGAATTGGATCTTTGTATGATTTTACTGGTATTGGGCGTGTATCATTTTCAGCAGATTGCAACATGCTTTTGAATTTCTCTCCCATCACAACAGGTTTCGATTTTGCTTCCTTTGAACTTCTTGCCATAGCTATCCAATTGAAAGTAACCGGTGAAGTGGTGGCAACAATCTCCACACTAAAACCTTCAGCATTAATTTCACTGATACTTAATTGAGTACCTGCAGTAAAAGCTGTTGCAGTTATAATTGGCAATGCAGTTTTTTGAGTGTTTTTAAATTCGTCTGAGAACTTTACAAAAACCTTGTTGGATGCCGATGTTTCAGCACCGAAGTCGCTGATGGTTTTTGGTGTAGTAGATTCGTTTTCGAGTTTTTCTACTTTTTCTTTCAATGCCTTAATTGCACCTGTATTATATACAGAAAGCATACCGTAAGAAACAGCGTTTTTACCGGGTGAGGTAAGATTGGTAGGTGTTTCTTCGGCAATAAAACCAACGTGGGTTTTGTGATAGTCACCCTCTTTTTTATATCTATAATAATTTAAGTTTAAATTATCCATAAAGGATAACGCACTTGTGTAATCTGTGGGTTCAAACTTTGCAATATCTTTTTTGTATTCGCGGCTACTGTTGTAGTAGTAGTCGTATGCTTGCATATATCCGTAAGTGATTATACCAGGACCAGTCCATGCATCATAAGAGTTAAACTCTCCTGCAAACCAGCAACTGCTTGATTGGTCTGCTCTAATTGTTGGGCTGCAGCTACCTTGTTGATTTAGAATTGGCTTGCTTCCATACCCTCGTATCCAAGTGGCATCGCTCATGTTCCAACCGCCACCTTGGTTTTCAAAATATAAACCCTGACCACCTGCAACACGAACCCATCCGCCACTTGCAAGAATGTCAGCTCCAACAGTTAAGCGATATGGCAATACAGTTGTGCCTACACCCAGTGTATTAGGAATGTAAACATTATTTGCTCCACCCGTAGTGGCATCATTTACAGCCATTACCAATCCACTCATATCATAATCATTATAGAATCTTATTCCCTGATAGCCTGCATTTGCACCCAACTTGATACCTGTGTGGTAGGCAATACGCAAATCAGGATAGGGGTGTGTCCAATCTCCTCCTTCTTGGAAAATGGCGTAGGCGTGTCCTCCTTGACCAGAGTTACCACCAATGCCATTAAATTCTATCCTACCCACTGTTCCTAATAGATTATTATTCAAATTTAGAGTAGTAGTTGCACTGTGGTTTCCAAGGTTATCGGCATAGTTGCCTATGTTAGCAGTAGTAATAAATTCTCTCCAAGGGTTCCATGTACCATTATCTCCATTACGGGTTCGGTAACCAATTCCACTTGAAAAATATTGGCTATTTAACTGAAGCCCATAGTTAGGTGCATCAAAGTGTACAATTGGACCAGTAAAAGGAGCGTTTACTGAATACGTAAATCCTGAGCGGTTGGGGGTCATAGTATTAGCATCTAATGTAAAGCCTTGATATTGCATAAATGAACCTGCTGAAAGACCTCCCACAGTATTAGAATTGTTTGCATTATCTGCTGTTCTCGCAGCATCTACTCTTACACCGTAGGTGTTTGCACCATTCCAACCCATTAATGTAGGGTAAGATGGCGACCATGCTATTTGAGCATTAGAATTATCTACTGCGCCACCATCTGGTGAAGTACCTTGTGAAGCATCAAAAATAGTATGCCCATTGCCGTAGTTTTTCCATGATAATTGCTCAGCTACAAAGTTGCGGTGTACACCGCTCCAGTTACTTCTGGTAGGGATACCCGTAAGGTTAGCATAGCTTGGCGATATAGAGCCATTCAAAAAAGCAGATACTGCCGCAGCATTACCCGTGCGGTGATAGTTGTCGCCTTGTTTTACCATAATGCCACTAACTCCTGTGCCAACTACATTATCTGATGTATTGATATAATCTGTACCAATGTAGCCTGATGGCACATGAAGTCTAAAACCAGGAGAGG
>CAZKHZ010000136.1:7673-10198 GCA_964552715.1 uncultured Chitinophagaceae bacterium
CCAAAACTGCCCAACACACTGCCATTGCCATTTACCCTGAAACTTGCCGCTTGGTCAACACTACCTTGGTTTTGAATATAGTTGTTACTTCCACTTACAGGAGCTACAGCCGAAAGCGGAGCCATACCATCACCAATTGGCCAGGTTTGTCCACTCTTTAACGTAATACCGCTTCCTAATCTTATAGTATTATCATCACAGTTATTCGCTGCTAACATTATCCAGTTTTCAGGAATTACAAAAGCACTTAAGTGACTAACTAATCGGAAGTTATTTGGCTGTGTTGCCTGACCACTTCCAATTGGTAAAATATAATAAAGTGCTTGCCAGCAAGGAACAGAAATTCCACTTGCGGCTGTTGTACCACCCGAGCCTGCAACTCCCGGAATATTGGTGCCATTTGCAGGAACAATTATATCGAAGTATCCATCGGTAGAGGATTGGCTACCTACACCATTGTCTATTATAATGAACCTGTTTGTCCAGTTTAATGTACCACCTGTGTAAGATATATTACCACCCCCAGTTAAAAGAAAACGTGCATTTAAAGTGGCTGTATAAGCAGGGTTGATTCCCACAGTTGGATTACCCGAAAAATCGCCACTAGTAACATTAACTTGATTGGACGTTCCTGTAATAGTTCTTAGGTTGCCAGATGTTACTCTGCCTTTTGCATCGGTAGAAACTATATTGTAAGTACCTGCAGTGCCCGTGTTAATCAGCGCGGGATTTGGATAGCTGCCACTTAAATCGCCACCTGCTGCACCACCCGGTGCAACACCTGTGATAGTGGTGGAAGATACCGAAGTGATTCTGCCTTTTGCATCTACCGTAATTACAGGTACTGTAGTTGCGTTTCCATGTGTTCCTGCATTGCCATTTACATTGTTTAATGTTATTTGCCCAGTATTACTCATGGCAACATCACCACCCGGAGTTCTTTGTGTTGCCACACTGCTGTTGTTTCCAACCCAGATGTTGCCATCGCCCAAGCTATTGCTTTGTTTATTGTTGAAGTTATTCCAATCTGTAGAACTTAAAAAGCCGCTTTGCGAGGTATTTGCTTGTTGAATACCAATTACAGGATTGGTGGGTGAACCTGAATTGGTAATAGGAGAAGCTACGCCAACATTACTAACCGAGCTACTTGCATTGGTTAGCAATACCCATAACGGAGAAGCTGGTGTGCCGTTATTGTAATAAAACCCAGGTGTATTATCTGTTTGAAAAATCAACAATCCTGTGGCTGGAGATGTAATATTTCCTCTGTCGGTAAGTGAAAGGCGAGGTATCAAAATACCTTTATTATTTGAAGTAACTTCCAAGGCTGCGCTGCCTGTAGGTGCGCCACCAATACCAATGTTGCTGCCATTGTTATAAATATTTGCATCTATCACCCAGTTTGAGCCGTTCCAACGCGGAGTTTGCCCTGTGGCAGTTCCGTTTTGAACAAATCCTGTAATACCTTGCACACCTTGCGGTCCCACTGCGCCATCATTTCCTGCAGTACCCTGCACGCCTGTAGCCCCTTGAATACCTTGAACTCCTTGTGCACCTGCTGCTCCATTATTTCCAGTAGCGCCTTGCGCCCCGGTAGCGCCTTGTATGCCTTGCGCACCTGCCACACCTTGAATACCTTGAACTCCTTGTGCTCCGGCAGCACCATCATTTCCGGTAGTGCCCGTTTCTCCTTTTGCTCCGGTGATACCTGTTGGTCCTTGCGGTCCCGCAGGTCCGTTTGCACCCACCGAGCGCCATTGGTTGGTGCCAGCATCCCAAAAGTTGAATTGTTTGCTATCTGTATTATAAATCAATAAACCATCGGCAGCGCCTGTTATCAAGTCGCGCTGACTGGTATTCATGCGCGGGGCAAGCATACCTCGTGTGGTTGATGATAAATCAAGTATTGCATTGGGGTCGGGGTTGTTGGTGCCCACTCCTACACGACCTTGTATTATTGCGCCATCTGCAGGTGCAGCTTGATTAGAGTAGGTGCTACCTACCGAGAGGTTACCTTTTATAGAGCCTTTGGAACCCGGTGCAGATTCACCGATACCAACCCTGCCTGATTGTGAAAATGTAGCCTGAGATAGACCTAAAATTACAGTTGCAGTAATTGCAAATTGGGTAACTAGTTTTTTCATAAGAAATTTTTGAACAACTTAATTTGATAATAGTCAGAGAGCAAAGGTACTTTTCATTTACGAAATAAAAACAATAAAGTTTCCTTTCTTATAACTTAAAACAGCCAACTGTACTCGTTTGAGCACATTTGGGTTTTATTGCTATCCAATAATTGTGCCAGATTTTAAAAGCGCGGAAAGTTTAACAAAAAAGCCCCGCCACTTTTTAGTAACGGAGCTTTTGTATGCGCTCTCAACTCATTTTATTGTTTAGCCGAGGTTTGTACCAATAGCTATCGGCATCACAAAACACAAAAAACACTTGGTGAAAACGCCAACCGTGGCTGAAAATTGATAAAGTCGGCAAGCATGTTTTCGAAGTGCTTGCGAAGTGTGCGAGAT
>CAZKHZ010000137.1:0-10056 GCA_964552715.1 uncultured Chitinophagaceae bacterium
TTAAAATTTCCAAGCACCATTCATCACCACAAAGTTTTTGGCGCGCCAAAAAAAATGGTACAATATAATGTGTTGCCCTAGGTGGTTTACAATTTTTGGAAGCCACATCTGCCGAGGTGGAAATGTTATACGGAACGCAGGATTTTGATGGCTTTACACATTTTCCTGCCAACCAAAACTTAGCAGGATTGACAGGGCTGAGTTATATTTCTAAACTCGTTGGCGTTAATGAGTCAAAAGTTTTGATTTGGGCAATAACCCAGCGCATAGACATCTATTGGATTGCAGGGAAGATATTTGCCGATTTGCAGGCAGCAAGCCGCTTGGCTAGCGAAGAAAAAGCGCAGACAGTTGCCAATCAAGCACTGGCAACCAAACCTAGATTGCGCAGCAGTAGCAGCTAGCTCAAACCCTCTATTTTTTCTTAAATAAAATCTTTTTAAGAGTTGATGAAGGCTTTTGGAAGCTAATCATATATAGCTTTATACAAATGGGACTATCTGAGAAAACTCGGACGAACATTTTACTATGCAGAGAGCCTTTCAATAAATCGCAGATGTATCTTTTTCTTAGCAAAGAGCCTTTAAGCAAATAGCGGAAAGTGTTTATAGCATTAATGAAGGCTAATTAAATAATGAAAAGAAAGCCTATAAGCAGCAATAAAGCTTGTTGAAGAAAAAATTTGGGAATGAAAACTATAATCAGTTTCCTACAAAACAGGTAAATCAGCCCAATACTTTCAAGCAGCTTTGCCAAAGCAAGTGGGCGGTGCGGTCCCAAGTATATTGTTTGTAATGGGCAAAACCCTTTTGGATTAAAGAAGCGCGGAGGTGGGAGTTGGTAGCAAGGGCGGGGATTTTTGCAGCAATGTCTGGCACGTGTTGGGGCGAAACATAGAGTGCGGCATCGCCAGAAATTTCGGGTAGCGAAGAAATATTGGAAGTGATAACCGGAACCCCGCAAGCCATCGCCTCGAGTGGGGGCACACCAAAACCTTCAAACAAACTTGGGTATAGTGAAGCCTGCGCAGCGGCAAGCACCTGCACCAATTCGGCTTCTTGCAACCTGCCGGTAAACACTACTTCGGTTTTAAATTTCATCTGGTTCCACACGTCAAATATCTCGCTTGTTTTCCAACCTTTGGCTCCAGCAATCACCAGCTTTATATCGCTGCCCGATTGTGTTTTAAACAAATCGAAAGCCCACAGGATGTTCGCCACATTTTTGCGCGGATTTACCGAGCCTACATACACAAAATATTCTTTGCCCGAAGCGAATTTGGCGCGCACGTTTGCCTTATCAATTTCGTTTATTGGGGCAAAGAATTCTTTGACACCGCTATACACTACATCTATCTTTTGTGGCGAAATGTTGTAGAACTTGCAGATGTCTGCCTTAGAATATTGAGACACAGTGGCAAGCTGGGCGGCATGGTGTGCAAAGCGGGGCATAAAGTATTTGAAGTATTGATTTTGCAGCAGGCTCATGTGTTTTGGAAAATGCTCGTAAGCCAAATCGTGCATCACCAAAAGTTGGGGCACAGTGCTGCGCAACACGCCATGTCCATCGGGCGAAAGAAACAAATCGGGCTTGTGCTTTTTTAACCAACGGGCAATGCTGAACTCGAACCACCATACATATAAAAACGGATGCCGCGCCTGCGGAAATAGCACCACGGGAGTTACGTTGGTGCCATAAATAAATTCGGAAGAGAACGGTCTGTCGAACAAAAACCAAAAGTGTATGTCGGGATTTTGCTGTGTGATGCGTTTTAAAGTTTCGTGTGTAAAATAGCCGATGCCTTCGAGCCTGCCCGATAGCAAGAGCCTTACATTAACCGCCACACTTTGCTTGTATTGCACAGCCGCAAAGATGATTTTAGATTTTAGATTTTAGCAGGGAGATTTACCATTGTGGGCAACCAATAGAAGATTATTGACTGCTATTAACTTCCTTTTCTTGTCTCTTGGTTCTTGGTTCTTGATTCTTTACTCTCAAATTTCATTTCTTTGCTGCGTTTACAGATGCGCAAACACTTTGCATTCAATCTTGCCTTTTTAATAGTCGCCAATTTATTGGTGAAGCCATTTTGGATATTTGGTATTGACCGTGTGGTGCAAAACCGCTTAGGTGCTGCTGAATACGGCACTTATTTTGCGCTGTTCAATTACTCGCTGTTGTTTAGCGTGTTGCTCGATTTGGGTTTGAATAATTTCAACAACCGCTCTATTGCGCGCTCGCCACAAAGACTGAACAGTTACTTCGGCAACCTGCTTTCAATTAAGGTAATGCTTTCGGCAGGCTATTTTGCGGTGGCAGTGGCGTTTGCATTTTTAAGTGGTTTTAATGAAACTCAATTTAAGTTGCTGTTGTTGCTATTACTGAATCAGGCATTGCTGACGCTGATACTTTTTTTCCGCTCGAACCTGCAAGCCTTGCAGTTTTTCAAAACCGATAGCTTTGTTTCTGTATCCGACAAATTGATTGCGGCAATGATATGCGGATTGATGTTGGCGGGAAGTAATTGGATTCCGTTTAGTATTTGGGGTTTTGTGTTGGCGCAAACTTTTGCCTTGGTAATTACGGCTATGGTTTCGGGTGTAATTGTGGCAGCAAAAGCAGGTTTTCAGTTTAGTTTTTGGAGAAAGCAATTTACGTTCAAAGTGCTAAGGGCGACTTTTCCTTACGCGCTATTGGTGTTGCTGATGAGTATTTACAACCGTGTGGATGCGGTGATGCTAGAAAGGCTGCTGCCCGAAACGGGTGCCATGCAAGCGGGTATCTATGCGGCTTCGTATAGGGTGTTTGATGCAGCAAATCAATTCGGATTTTTGTTCAGCACTATCTTGTTGCCTTTGTTTGCCATCAACTTTCGTAAGAAGATTTCCAACGCCAAACTGTTTGACTTTGGTTTGAAAACTATTGCACTTTTTGCGGTGGGTGTAGCGGTGGTTTCATTCACCTATGCCGATTTTATTGTCGGCTTACTGTATCATTCAAATAGCAATAACTGGATTGCCACATTTAAGATAACAATGTTGTGTTTTATTCCAGCATCGCTCACTTACATAGCTGGAACCTACCTAACAGCAAAGGGTGAATTGATTGCACTGTGCAAGATTTCGGCTGCTGGTATGGTGTTTAACATTGCTATGAATTTTTGGTTGATTGCAGAATATGGCGCATTGGGTTGTGCCATTGCCGCTTTGGCTACCAATGTGTTGATGCTTGGGCTGCATCTTGTTTTAGTTTCAAAGAACGGATTGACATTTGGTTCCATACCTGTGCTTAAAATCGCTGTGTTTACGGCTGTGATATTTGCTGTAGCTTTTGTGATAAGCAATTTAAGCCTCATCATTTCGTTTCAATTGCTGCTTTTGGGAATTGCAGGCATTGCAACGGCTTTTGTATTCAATATACTATCATTGAATGAACTGGCTGATATGCTTAAATCAAAACTTAAAAGCAAGGCATCTTAATTCTTTTATTTTCGCAACCTAATTTTATTGAATGAACGAACAACAGAACTTAATCTCCGCCACCAAAACCATTATCCGCTGGTGGAAACACATATTGGGCATTTCAGTTTTAGCAGCGGCTGTAACTGCATTTGTAGCATTGTTTGTTCTGGATGAATATTACCTATCTGCATCTACATTCTACCCCCTCAATCAATCGGTGAACGACCGCTCGGTATTGTTCAATACATCAGGTTCGCAGTTGGTATATTACTATGGCGATAAGTATGATGTAAACCGCGTACTTACTATAGCAAACTCAAAGCCCCTATTAATGGACATGATAGAAAAGTATGGCTTTGTAGAGCATTATAAAATTGACCGCAACAAACCGTATTGGCGCACGAAGGTTTACAAGAAGTTTTTGAAAAATTACAGTGCCATCAAAACCGAGAAGGATGCAATAGAAATTTCGCTTTTAGACACTAAGCCCGAGCTAGCGGCAATTTTTGTAAATGAAATGTTGCATGTAATAGATAGCATCAACAGCAAAACTATTAAAGAGAGCCGTGCAAGAATGTTGATTGCGCTCGAACAGGATTTGACTAAATCGTCAGAGAATCTGAAAAGTCTAAATACTGAGGCTGATTCGTCTGTAAGAAAAAACAATTTGAAAGTGATTTTTAGCCAATATGGTGCACTAATTGTGGAAGGAGATAACTTCTTAGCCAAAGAGACAGTGAGACAGTTGTTCCGAGAAATTGAAAACCAACAGCGTGAGTTGTTGAACAAAACCAATATCCACGAACAAATTGAAGTATCTATCAATAACACAGCGTCTTCGCTAAGTATTGTTGAAAAGGCGGAGCCTGCCGATAGACGCGAAAAGCCACAACGCACTATTATGGTGGTTATCGGCTTCTTCATTGCATTGATATTTTCAATTATTGGGGTGTTGCTTTTAGAGCAGTTTAGCGATTTCCGAAAGCAACTGAACGCATAATGACTCAGCCGCTTCCAAAGCTGCATATTGGCTTGCTATGGAGCTATGGTTTTTTCACCATTGCCTGCATTGCCCTTGCTATGTATTTGGATTTTAAGCCTTTGATGTTAGCCCCAGCCATATTACCCGCAGTGTTGATTGGCTTGAGTAATTTTCCGCAGCTTTATTACATTCTGCTTTTCTTCCTTCCGCTTTCAATGGAGTTCAGCTTTACTCCTTCACTCGGTACCGATTTGCCTTCGGAGCCGCTGATGATTGGCTTGATGCTGGTAACTTTCTTTTACCTTGTTAAGAATCAAAATGCACTGCCCCAAAAGTTCTATACACATCCGCTGCTGTTACTGTTATTGCTTCACATGGGCTGGATTTTTATTGCAACACTGAACGCATTGAACTTTACCGTATCCATTAAAGTGTTTACTGCCAAAATTTGGTACATCACAGTTTTTGTTTTTCTCACGGCTATTGTAATCAACAGTTTCAATAAGTTTCAAAAAGCATTCTGGTGTATATTTTTTCCATTGCTGGCAACAGCAATTGTTACCATGATTCGCCACGCATTCAAGGATTTTGGTTTTGAAGATATTAACCGTTGTGTAACACCTTATTTTGCAAATCATGTGAACTATGCCTTGATGCTGGTGGTGTTTTATCCGTTTATATGGATGGCTTCCACTTGGTACGAAAAGTATTCGTGGCAGTGGTGGATACTTGCCTTTGCAAAGGTGTTTTTTATTATAGCCATTTACTTTTCTTACACACGCGCTGCAATGGCTGCGGCAGTTGTGATGATTCCGTTTTTCCTTATAATTAGGTGGCGTTTAATGAAGTTGACTTTAGCCGTTGCAGCTATACTATCGTTGGCTGGCGTAGCATACATGGTAAATGACAATCGCTTTTTGAAACATGCCCCTGAGTTTGACAGCACCATTTACCATGATGAATTCAGCGACCACATGAGCGCGACTTTTGAAGGAAAAGATGTGAGCAGTATGGAAAGAGTTTATCGCTGGATTGCAGGTGGCAGAATGATTATGGATAGACCTTTAATGGGTGTTGGTCCCGGAAACTTTTTTCCTTACTATAAAAAGTATGCGGTATCCAGTTTTGAAACTTGGGTAAGCGATAATGAAGAGCGTTCTACCATTCACAATTACTTTTTATTGCTGCTGGTAGAACAAGGAATTTTCGGACTACTTATTTTCCTTGCATTTACTGCATACATTTTCTTGCTGGGAGAAAATCTATATCACCGAATGGCAAATGATTATCAGAAAAATTTATTGATGGCGGTGATGCTTTCGCTAATGGCAATTTATCTTTCGCTTACGCTAAATGACATGCTGGAGAATGACAAGATTGGAACACTCTTTTTCTTCAATGTTTCTTTGCTATTGATTTTTGCTACAAAGCCTTTACTTGATTCTGAGGGTAAGCAAAGTTAAGTCATCATCAAACTCTGCACCTTTTGTAAACCGCAGCATTTCATCAATCAACTGCTCGTTAAACTGCTGAACTGTAAGATGAGGATTTTGCCTTAAAAAGTTTTCTATCCTGTCACTTTCAAAAAGGTTGCCGTCAGGGTCAGATGCTTCTGACAAGCCATCAGTATAATTTACAATAACTGAATTAGGGGGAACATAAGTTTCACCAACATTTATGTAAGGCAATATTTCAAACATGCCAAGTATAGTACAGCCTTTATCTAACTCCATTATTTCTCCTTTTGAGTTTAATAAAGAGGAGGTGTGTCCTGCATTCACATATCGCAATAAACGAGTTTTGTAATCGAAAATACCGATGAAAAAGGTGATGTACTTTTCGCCTTGCGTTATCTCTCTTATTTTGGAATTTAAAATATCCACCAACTGATCTAAAGGATAGTTGCGTGTAATCAGAGCGCGCAAGTTAGCTTGCAAATTTGCCATCAACAATGCGGCAGAGATTCCTTTTCCGCTTACATCACTAACACAAAATGCAATTTCATCATTGTCTAATTGAATAAAATCATAATAATCTCCTCCAATACTTTTGTGTGCCTTGTAGTATGCAGCAACTTCTACTTTTTCGGTTGCAGGTAGTTCTCGGGGAACTAACATCTTTTGCATTTCCTCAGCCACACGCAACTCTTTTTGCATGAGCATCTGGTCGAGCTGACTTTTAAAAAGTTTCTTGTTTTCATTAGCCACAACAATAATGTTGGTAATGGTTTGAATGAACTTCAACTTGTCTTCAATTACATCACCTTGTGTTTCTTTAATCCCTCCAATCATTGCAAAACCTACAGGTTCTTTCTTGTGCATCACAGGAATCACAAAATCAAACTCATTCAAATGCCCCAACTGATGATTCTTTGCTGCTTGAATCGTAGCAATTGAAGAAAGCACTTTGATACAAGCAAATACATTTTCTACTTTCTGTGCCGTTTCACTCACCAACTCACACACCCATTTTTCCTCACTTTCTTTCATAAACAAAATCACCTTGCCAACTCCCTGGTGTGCGCGTAGAATGTTTTCGTAAATTTTTACCAAAGCATAAATCGGCATGTTGTGATTGATAGCCTCCGTTATATCTTGCAACGATTTCATTTGCTGCTGCTTGGTTGCTGCAAGTCGCTCAATGGCACTTAATCGCTTTTTAAAAAAGTCAATTTCAGAAATTGGTTGTGGCAATGGCGTATCTGGCATGCTGTGAAATTAGTTTATCGTAATGAACGGCAAATTTTTTGTGAGAGATTTTTTTAATTGAGTTGCTAAAGCACTGTAAAATGAACGCATTTAAAAATACTCACTGAAGCGTGCTTACTAAAAGTGAAAGAACATTTCATAACTTTACAACAAAAATAGTGATGAGTTTTACGGATAAACATATTGTGGAAACCTACTCAAATTTGTTGGAAGGACTTAGTGCTGGCAGTAAAATAAAGTTGATTGAACGCTTAACGGAATCCCTGAAAACCAATAAGAACAATAAGGATAACCGATTTTACAAATCGTTTGGTGCGTTTGCCTCTGAAAAATCAGCGGAAGAAATAATTGCTGAAATCAAGTCAAGCAGAAAGTTTAAAAGAAAAGAAATCAAGCTATAATGCAGTATCTTCTTGACACCAGCATTTGCGTATTTTTTCTACGCGGCAAATTCAATCTTGATGAACTGATTAAAGCTAAAGGGAGAGAAAATTTCTTTATTTCTGAGGTAACAGTTTTTGAACTTCGCTACGGTGCAGAAAACAGTGATAATCCGCCAAAATCTAACAGAGCCGTTGATTCTTTTTTAATTGGGCTTTCCATAATTCCAATTTTTAGTTCTGTAAAACTTTATGCAAAAGAGAAAGTTAGACTAAAAAAAATCGGTAAGCCAATGAATGATGAATTCGATCTATTAATTGGTGTAACCGCCATAGAGAATAAATTAATTTTAATCACAGATAATGTCAAGGACTTCGCAAGATTAGATGGCATTGTAATTGAGAATTGGTTCAAACAAAAATAGTTTACAATACTCGAGGCGTACATTCGTAATCTAAACTCAATATGAAAATCACCATCAATTTATCACATCCTGTTTTTGAAGCCGTGAAGCAAGCCGCAACAAAGTTGAAGGTTGAAACTTATGTTGTAGGCGGTTATGTGCGCGACCAAATTTTGGTGAGACCCTGCAAAGACATTGATTTTGTATGTGTTGGCAGTGGTATTGAATTGGCAAAAGCAACAGCAGAAATTTTAGATAAAGACTTGCATCCTGTGGTTTTTAAAAACTACGGCACCGCCAATTTCAGATGGGATGGAATGGAAATTGAATTTGTAGGTGCCCGAAAAGAATCCTACCAGCGCGATTCAAGAAATCCAATAGTGGAAGAAGGCACTTTACAAGACGACCAAAACCGCAGAGACTTTACCATCAACGCGCTTGCTGTTTCTGTAAATGAAAACACCTTTGGCGAATTCATTGATCCCTTTGAGGGGCTGAAAGATTTGGAAAATAAACTTATTCAAACACCACTTAACCCTGATATTACTTTTAGTGACGACCCTTTGCGCATGATGCGTGCCATCAGATTTGCTACGCAACTTGGTTTTGATATTCTGCCCGATACGTTTGAGTCTATTAAGCGAAATGCAGAGCGCATTAAGATTATTTCGCAAGAGAGAATTACTGATGAATTGAACAAAATTATTCTTGCCAGAGTGCCTTCAAAAGGTTTTATTTTATTGGAAGAAGCAAATTTATTACAAATCATATTCCCAGAGTTTCAGGCATTGAAAGGTGTTGAGAATTACGAAGGCAAGGGACACAAGGATAATTTCTTTCACACCCTACAGGTATTAGACAACATCACACGCACTACAAAAGATTTGTGGCTGCGATGGGCGGCAATTCTGCATGATATTGCAAAGCCACCAACAAAGCGTTTTGTGCCAAACGAAGGTTGGACATTTCACGGACATGAAGTATTAGGGAGCAAGTGGGTGCCACGAATTTTTAAATACATGAAATTGCCGCTTGGCAACGAAATGAAGTTTGTGCGCAAAATGGTGTTCCTACATTTGCGACCCATTGCCTTGACCAAAGAGGAAATTACCGACTCCGCTTTGCGCAGATTGTTGTTTGAAGCTGGAGATGATATTGAATACCTGATGATGCTTTGCGAAGCGGACATCACCACAAAAAATCGTCACAAAATGATTCTCTACTTAGAGCGATTTGAAAAGGTGCGCGAGCGATTGAAAGAGGTAGAGGAAAAAGATAAATTGCGTAATTTTCAACCGCCTGTAACTGGCGAAATGATTATGGAAACTTTCGGTATTAGCCCTTGCAAAGAAATAGGTGAAATAAAAGAGGCAATAAAAGAGGCAATTCTTGAAGGCGCTATCCAAAACGATTACCACCAAGCATTTGAAATGATGCTGAAGCTAGGTGAAAAACTAGGATTGAAGCGCGGGGACAACAAGCCCTAGGCAGTTTATTTTTATCATCTACCTTCGACACGGTTACAAATATTCTTTATGCGATTTTTCAGAAAACTCATTACTTGGTTTTTGCGCGGTTTGCTTTTGATAGCGCCTGTTTTTGCAACGTTTTACGCAATATGGTTTGTATTCAACTTTCTTGATTCTCATGCCACAGACTTAACCGAATTAATTCTTGGTGAAAGGGTTCGAGGAATTGGATTGATAGCTGTTTTTATTGTTATTACTGTTGTTGGCATATTGGGTTCTGCCGTGTTTTTGCAACCACTTTTAATTCTATTTGAAGATGTTTTAGAACGAACACCAATAGTAAAAGACATTTATGGTTCCTTAAAAGATTTATTCAATGCTTTCATCGGCAATAAAGCAAAATTTAAAAAACCTGTAACTGTTGAAATGGGCAAAGGCACCGGAATTTTTCGTGTCGGATTTATGACACAAGAAGATTTATCCGAAATTAATATCAAAGACAAAGTGGCGGTGTATCTGCCGCTCAGTTATAGTTTTGCAGGTATTCTTGTGTTGGTAAATCGCGAGCAGGTAGAGCCGATGGTGGGTATTTCTGCATCCGATACAATGAAGTTTATTCTCAGCGGTGGTATAACTGATTTGGAAGATTAAT
>CAZKHZ010000138.1:0-9982 GCA_964552715.1 uncultured Chitinophagaceae bacterium
CGGTTGTAAGAATCTTACATTCCTTTGTCTGAAGAGTTGAAATGCTCCACAGCCTTTTTTACATTGCCATGTTCCAGCAATAGGGTTTTACTTGCATCATAATCTAAGCCCGTGGCATCTTGAATCATGCGTGCGCCCCGGTCTAAAAGTTTTTCGTTAGTCAATTGCATATTCACCATACGGTTACCTTCCACCCTACCAATTTTTATCATCACAGCGGTAGAAATCATGTTCAGTACCAATTTTTGTGCGGTGCCAGATTTCATACGCGTACTGCCTGTTACAAACTCAGGTCCCACAATTACTTCTATAGAAAAATCACTTTCGGCAGCCACGGGCGAGCCTTCATTGCAAGTAATGCAAGCCGTGATAATTCCATTAGCGCGACATTGTTTCAATGCGCTAACCACATAGGGCGTTGTGCCCGATGCCGCAATGCCCACCACCACATCATTACTATTTATATGATGTTCAAGTAAATCTTTCCAGCCTTGCTCTGTATCATCTTCAGCAAATTCCACCGCCTTGCGAATAGCTGCATCACCCCCTGCAATCAAACCAATCACTAAGCCATGTGGCACTCCATACGTTGGCGGGCATTCGCTGGCATCTAAAATGCCCAACCTGCCGCTGGTGCCTGCGCCCATGTAAAACAACCTGCCACCTGCAATCATTTTATCGGCAATGGCATCCACCAGTCTTTCAATCTGCGGAACTGCAGCCGCCACTGCCTGGGCAATTTTTGCATCTTCTGTATTAATATTTAGAAGCAATTCAGCAGTGCTCATTTTTTCTAAGCCATTATATAAGGAAGAGGACTCGGTATGTTTAATCATGCTGTAAAACAAATAGCTTTTAGGAAACTGTGTATTAAGAGATAATCATTACTTAACAATCCACTGTGAATAAACATTTTGTACTTTGGCACAAACAACTACATTTGCGCCTATTATTAAACAAAACAAATTTAAACTATGAAAAATTTTTTCAAACCGTTTTTGATGGCAGCTACAGTTGCATCACTTTTTTTCGTAAACTCTTGTACCAAAACTTGTGATCCAGGTTTTGAAGGCTCGGATTGCAAAACTCAAGTTAGAACAAAATTCCTTGCTAATAACAAAGTAACTACTGACAATTGTGCTGGAACTGGTTATAATCAATCAATTACTGCTGATACAGATGTTGAGTATGTTGTATTCAGCAATTTAGGAAACTTCTCAACACCTGCTGTTGTTAAAGCTCAAGCTTCTGGTACAGCATTGTCTTTCGCAAATTTCATTGACGCTACTGGTAGAAAATTTACTGGAACAGCTACATTGACTGGCAATACAATTAACTTTAATTATACAGTAGTTTTTACTGATAACACAAGCGAAACTTGCACAGGTACCATTGCTCTTTAATAATTAGCAATACTTTGTAATTAAAAAAGACCATACGATATCGTATGGTCTTTTTTAATTTATAGAAGATGAGATTAGTTTCTCTTCTTCTGATTTTCTACATCTGTTTTAGCAGGATCTGCGTTGCGCTGTTTTTGGATTTCAGTTTGAGTTCCTGAACCACCTGCTCTTTCTTTTTGAGGATCTTTAGGCTCTTCTTTCTTAGCCGTAGGTTTAGCTGTAGGTTTAGCCGCAGGTTTTTTACCACCTTTAGTTGCCGCCAACACTAATGCATCATACTCAATAGTAGCAGCAGTCAAAACTTCTGCATCGCATTCAGTAGCAACTTCGCCTTCTAAAGCAGTTAGTTTTTCATCTACCAAACTTTGAATTTTAGCGTTTTGCTCATTTGTAAGTTTTTCAGTTTCTGCAGCATTGTTACAACTGCTAAGTGTTGCAGCCATTGCACCGCAAACACCCAATACAAGGAATATTTTTTTACTCATAACATTAATTTTTGGTTTACTGAATTCGTGAATCTCCGATTTCATGTTGTTATTCTATTTTAGTTGTTAATGATTATTGTGCAGGTACAACTGCGGCTTGAAGTTCAGCAACCTTAGCAGCAACCTTAGCTTCTTTCTCGCTTTCGCAAGCAGCTTTCAATTCTGCACGTTTGGTTTCAGCCACTGCTGTAAATGATGAATCTACCTTTGCGGTAATTTGCTCTTCAGATAGCGGAGTAAATTTTTCGCCACAACTTACCAAAGTAATTGCCGAAAAACTACCAGCTACGAATAAAGCGATTAGTCCTTTTTTCATGTTGTAATTTTTTTTGTTTGTTAATTAATAACCGCGAAAGTACACTTATGAAAATGAAATACGCAATATGCTTGTTATCAGTTCTTAAAAATATTTTGCACAGGATGTGAATAGGATAAAAGAAAAAGGGTTTTACATAAATGATTGAATGTTGTAAATGCAGGTTTCTTAATTTGTGTTCACATATTAGATAATAGAAATAGAGGTTTTGCTTAATCGTAAATAAAGTACATTCGTTTGTAAACAAAAGCAAAGTTTATGCTGCATACAAAGCGCGAAGTCATTGATACATTAAAAGGGAATACTAAAAAATTTGTGGATGTAATTGCCAAGTTGAGTAAGCGTGATTTTGAAAATGAACCGAATGGAAAGTGGTCGGCAGGGCAACATTTGGCGCATCTGGTAAAAAGTATCAAGCCTTTAAACTTTGCGCTTTCATTACCAAGATTTGTACCCATACTGTTGTTTGGAAAAGCTAAGAACGCCTCCAAAACTAATGAAGAGATAAAACTGCGCTATCAAGAAAAATTGAGTAATGGTGCAAAAGCAAGCGGAGCTTATATTCCTCAGCAAGTAACTTATAACAGCAAGGAAAAATTGAGTGCCACATTAATTGATGAAGCTGAAAAGCTCTCAACTAATCTTGAAGCAATGACTGAAGCCGATATAGATGCTATGATACTTCCACATCCCATCTTAGGTAAACTATCGCTGCGCGAAATGTTGTTCTTTACGATTTATCATACCGAACATCATACCAAATCAATTAGTAATTAAAGCAGCGTAACTAAAGCAAGAATTACCATCATGCTTTCCATTACAATGTTATACCACCAACTTGGGCTATTGGGTTTAGTAAATTGAATACATATTGCTGAAAGGCCAATGACTGAAACTTTCTTTAAAGTAACCGAATGTTCAATAGGTAAATATAAAGCTGCGCAAGCAGCAATCAACATCAATAAAAAGCTCAATCGTTGCGAAGTATTCCAACCTTTCGCCTTGAGTAAAGTTTGATGGTTTTCGTCAGTATCTTGTTGCAAATCCCGATGGTCGAAAAGTAAAGAAAGAGAAGCTACAAAAAAGATTCTTTCCGCAAAAAGTATCCAAAGGTTTTTATCCCCATAACTTTCTGATACCAAAAGAACTGTTGCCAAAGCCCACATTGCTCCCACAACAAAATGTTTGCTTTGATAGAAATCCCGCAATCGCTTCCAACCCGTTTTGGTTTTTATAATCGGTAAAAAATAAGCACCTGAAACTACTGTAAGCAGCCCTACTTTTAGAACTTGAAATATATTAAGTTGGAAAAGAAAATAAGTAGAAACAATTGAAGTTGCTGCAATTACGATAAATTGAAGTGTGCGGTTTTGCTCAGAAGGTTTTTCGCCAGGATGCAGATAAATACGCGAACGCATTACAGCATAACTGCAAATTGTAGCAAAGAAATTGAATAGGGCAGGGGAGGAGAGTTGAAATGATTCATCTGCAAAAAGTTGTTGTTCGCTTGATAGCGTGAACAAAGCTGAAGCAAAGCCTATCAACAATAAATTCAACCAATAAATCAACGTGCAGGAGCTTGGTTAAATGACAATACTATTTTACCAAACTGTTCTTTTTGTGCCATACGTTCAATTGCCTTTTGTGCCTCACTAAAAGCAAACACGCCATCTAATACTGGCTTTATTTGATATTCTTCAACAAACTGAATCATTGCATTAAATTCCTCGGCAGTTCCCATAGTTGAGCCTAGCAGTGAAAGCTGCTTCCAAAATATCTTTTGAGGATTTAGATTGTTGATATTGCCATTGGTGCCACCATAGAACGCAATGCGCGCACCAGGTTTTGCAACATCAATAAGGTTATTAAAACTCTCACCTGCGGCACTATCAATAATTACATCAAAGCCGCCACTTTCTTCTAATAATTTTTTATGCCAATTTTCTTTATTGTAGTTGATACCACCTGCCGCACCCAGCTTTTTTGCTTTCGCAATTTTAGCATCGCTGCCTGATGTTACAAAAACCTTTGCCCCTATAGCCAAAGCAAACTGCATGGCAAACAAGGCTACACCACCGCCAACACCAGATATTAAAACGGTATCTTCTTTGGTTGTTTTAGCTCTTGAAAAAAGTGTGCGATAAGCAGTCAATCCAGCAAGTGGCAAAGCTGCAGTTTCCTCAAAAGAAAGAAAGGAAGGTTTCAATAACACATTGTCAGCAGGCACGCATACATATTCTGCAAAGGTTCCGCTTTCGGGCAAACCCAAAATTTTAAATTCTTTGGATTGCGCTTTTGGATTGTTGCCCCAATTTTGAGAAGGATTGATTACAACCTTTCTACCAATCAAATGGCTGTTGGTATTTTCTCCAATTGCCTCTATTGTTCCGCTTCCGTCACTTCCTAGTGTTATTGGAAACTTTAAGCCCGCATATTGTCCTTTTTGAATCCATAGGTCGCGGTGATTGAATGCCGCTGCAACAATCTTTACCAATACTTCGCCAGCTTTGGGTTGTGGTTTTTCTACCTCCTGTATTTCAAAAGCTGACTTTATTTCCTTTAATACCAATGCTTTCATTGTAGCCATTCATTGCGTTTAGGAACGTGAACCTAACCCTAGTTATGCTACCATACAACTCGCTTACATATTTTGGCGAAAACTCAATTCGGGTGTTTGCACTGTAATCTATCTTAACTACTGACTGAAAATGATATATTCGCGCCCTAAACAAAAAATTATGCCACTCATATTAGTAATTAATAATTTACGTAAGTTTGCAGCCAAATTTTTCGACATGGGCAAAAGTAAACCAACCAAAAAAGCGGTAACTAAGGCTAAGCCTGTTGCCAAAATAGTTGTAGCCAAGGCTAAACCGGCAACAAAGAAAACTGTAGCAAAACCAACTGCTAAAAAAGTAGCTACCAAGCCTGCCAAAAAAATAATTAAACCTATTGCAAAAAAGATTGCAAAACCAGTGGCTAAGAAAGCAGCCAAGCCAGTTGCTAAAAAAGTTGTTGCCAAACCTGCGAAGAAAACTGTTGCTAAACCTGTATCAAAAAAGGTGGTAGCAAAACCGACAAAAAAAGTGGCACCCAAAGCAGTTAAAAAAGTTCTTAAACCTGTTGCTAAAAAGGCAGCGTCAAAACCATTGAAGAAAGTGTCAAAACCAGTAGCAAAGAAAGTAATAGCCAAGCCAGCAAAGGTAGTGGCTAAGTCGGCTGCAAAAAAAGCTGTTAAACCAGCACCAAAGGCAGTGGCTAAAAAAGCTGTTAAACCAGCACCAAAGGCTGTAATTAAAAAAGCTGTTAAACCAGCACCAAAACAAGTAGTTAAGCCAACACCAAAACCAGTGGCTAAGAAAGTTGTAAAAGCAGCTCTAGTACCTGCAAAAAAGGTTGCAGTAGCTAAGCCTGTAGCGGCATCAAAAGTTAAACCCGCAGTGGCAGTGAAACAAATTGCAAAGAATACCGTACAGACTTCCGTAACTAAACAAAAACAGAAGATTATGGTTTCTACTTCAAAAGCTCCCACAACTACTTTGGTGAACAACGAAATGCCAATTGCTCGTTACAGCGATGATGAACTAAAAGTATTCAAAGATTTAATTGATAATAAATTGGAAGTCGCTCGTGAAGAGTTGAAAGATTTAAAAGGATCTTTGGATAGCCACAACGAAAGTCTTGCGGGTAACAAAAGCTGGAATATGGAAGAGGGTTCAGATACTTCAGATATGGAGTATATGATGAATCAAATTTCTCGTCAGCATCAATATCTTAGAAATTTAGAAGCAGCCTTGGTGCGCATCGAAAACAAGACCTACGGAATTTGCCGTGTTACAGGAAAGTTAATTCCTAAAGAGCGTTTGCGTTTAGTGCCACACGCTACCTTAAGTGTAGAAGCAAAGCAAAGCCGCAAACCAGACGATTCATCACAAGGATTGGCACATGCACCAATTGCAGGAAGCGATGAAATTCCTACTTTCAATGAAGATTAATAATTTACTTGAAAAATAAAATTGAAAGGCGGATGGAAACATTCGCCTTTTTTATTGAGTATTGCCAAACGAACAATTCCCAATTAAAGTTGTATTAATTATTTGATGTTTAACAATGTGAGCAATTCTGCGTTCATTGTAATCATTTACAAACAATGTGTTCAATAAATGCAAGCACCTAAATTTACAAATTGTCAAAAGACTGACTTCTACAGAGTGCTCACGCAGCGCGTTAACAACTACTTTGTTGAGCAAGACATTTCAAAACATGCCAATGCTGCAATGGTGCTAAAAACCATTGTGATGTTGTCTCTTTACTTTGTTCCATATTTCGTTATTCTCTTTGGTAGTCTTTCGGTTTATGCAATGTGGGCTTTGACAGTTGTAATGGGCGTTGGTGTTGCAGGCATTGGTATGTCTATTATGCACGATTCCAACCACGGAGCATACAGTTCAAAACCTTGGGTAAATTCAATGCTAGGCTATACGCTTAATTTAATTGGTGGCGATGCTTCAAACTGGAAAATTCAACACAACAAACTCCATCATATTTACACTAATATTCATAACCACGATTTAGATATTCGCGAAAACTTCGGCTTGAGGTTTACGCCTGCTGTAAAGCACAAACCGTTTCAACGGTTTCAGGTTTTTTACGTTTTTTTTCTATATGCATTACAAACTTTTTCATGGATTTTGCTCAAGGATTTCAATCAGTTCTTCAAGTTCAAGCAATCAGATGATGATGGAAGAAACACAAGCCAGAGAATCCTTCACTTTCTGATTTTGGTTATTTCAAAGATTACTTACATTGTTTTTGCTTTTGTTATTCCGCTTTTGCTGGTGGATATTACTTGGTGGCAACTCCTTATTGGTTTTTCGACCATGCACGCTGTGGGTGGACTTATACTTTCCATTGTGTTTCAAATGGCACATGTAATTGAAGAAACCAAGTTTCCTATGCTGAATGCCGCAGGAAATATTTCTAACGAATGGGCAATTCATCAAATGGAAACAACTGCCAATTTTGGACACAACAATACCATACTAACCTACTTTGTTGGAGGTTTAAATTATCAGGTAGAACATCATTTATTTACAAAGATTTGCCATGTACACTACCCTAAAATTGCACCTATTGTTGAAGCTACTGCCAAAGAGTTTGGCATACCTTATATAAACCACAAAAATCTATCGTGTGCATTTTTATCGCATGTTAGCTTCCTTAAGAAATTGGGTAGAAATGAAGTGTATGAACAGGCAATGAATATTGGCTGATTGCAAGAATAGACTTCTTCGGAAATTCATCCATTTATCTCCCTTTGTTTAGCCAACGAAAATCCTGTCAAGTGCGGGAGCGGGAGATTGAGCTGGAGGAAAATCTAAAAAAATTGAATTTCCGAAGATCTCTAAAACTTTCTGTTATACCTCAATTATAATTGTTATCGCTTTAGAATTTTATTCTTCTTATTTCATTACAAAAGCGGCACAAAAACAATTTCCTTCATCATTTAAAAATTTTGCTCTACAATTAACCCCAATTCATCAAAGTATTCAATGAAAATAATAGGAATAACTGGCACGCTGGGCGCAGGAAAAGGAACCATAGTTGACTATCTTCAGGACAAGCATGGCTTTAAACATTTTTCCGTTCGCGGTTTTCTTACTGAAATAATTAATCAACGAAAACTACCTCTAAACAGAGACACGATGGTAGAAGTTGCGAATGAACTGCGCGCAAAACATGCACCAAGCTACATTGTGGAAAAGCTTTATGAAAAAGCCAAAGAATCGAACACCGACAGCATCATAGAAAGTATCAGAACAGTTGGCGAAATTCAGTCGCTGCGAAAATTAGATGGCTTTAGGTTACTGGCAGTGGATGCCCATGCAGAATTGCGCTACGAAAGAATTTTGGAGCGCAACAGCGAAACAGATAGAATTAGTTTTGAAACCTTTAAAGAAAACGAAGGCCGCGAAATGACCTCAACGGATATCAATAAACAAAACTTAGGAGCCTGCATTGCGCAAGCTGATTTTAAATTGATGAATGACGGCTCGTTTGATAATTTATTTGTGCAAATAGAAACCTCCCTAAAGCAATTGTACGGTGTTTAATTCAACTGCTTTAGCGACTCTTCTAAAATTAAATAGAGTTTAGCTTTGTCCTGTTTCACTTTAGAATACACCATCAACCCTTGCAAAGTATTGGTAAGATAGTAAGCTGTGTTATCTATATCTATTACCTTTTTTATCTCACCCTTTTCTATCGCTTTTTGAAGCAATTTCTTGTAAAGCAATTCATAGTCTGTCATACTATCAATTACCCATTGTTCAACTTCTGCATCATGCGGTGCCATTTCAATCGCAGTGTTAGTTAGGTAACCACCTCTGCGATGCCGTTTATCAGTTACTTCTTCAATAATACTTTCAAACGAAATTCTTATGGCAGCTTTTGGTGATGGCATTTCTTCTAACAGTGCCAAATTGTTTTTCACCCGCTTGCGATAGTTATGAAGTGTTGCCATGAACAAACCGTGTTTGCCATCAAAAGCTTCATACATGCTTGCTTTGCTCAACTTCAGATTATCAACTAATTCCTGCACGGATGTGCCATTGTAGCCCTTTGCCCAAAATAAATCCATAGCCTTTTCTAAAACTGCTTCATATTTGTATTGCTTTGGACGTGGCATATAATTGCTATTTTGTGCGCTAAGGTAAAATGTTAAACCACACATAGCTAATTGATAATCAACAATATTTGAGCCAATTAAAGAATACACGTTCTTTACAATGCAACTACTTGAAAAACAATGACAAAACTTAGTATAAACATCAATAAGATAGCTGTTCTTAGAAACTCAAGGGGGGGAAATATGCCCGATGTATTGCAATTTGCAAAAGATTGCGAGCGATACGGTGCCGATGGAATTACGGTGCATCCGCGTCCAGACGAACGCCATATTAGAAGAAGCGATGTTTATGCGTTGAAAGAAATTGTAACAACCGAATTTAATGTTGAAGGTTATCCCACAGAAGATTTTTTAAAAATGGTGGAAGAAGTTCAGCCCCATCAATGCACTTTAGTACCTGATGAACCTAGGCAACTTACCTCTGACCACGGTTGGGATACTAAAAATTATAGAGAAATGTTGACCGAAGTGGTGCATCGCCTTCATGCAAAAAACATTCGCGTGTCTTTATTTATTGATCCCAATAATTCATTGATAGAGGGCGCAAAAAACACCGGAGCAGATAGAATTGAGTTCTACACCGGACCTTATGCCCACGATTTTTATTCAAATAAAGAAAAGGCAATTGAAGACTTTACTGCTGCTGCTAATTTCTGTAATAAAATTGGCATCGGCATCAATGCAGGCCATGATTTAAACTTAGATAATTTGAAGTTTTTCAAACAAAACATACCACAGCTTTTAGAAGTTTCTATTGGTCACGCTTTAGTAAAGGATTGTTTGTATTTCGGTTTAGAAAATACGGTAAGGATGTATAAAAGAGCACTCGTTTAGATTTTCTCCAGCAATACTTTCACACCGTTTTTCGGGCGAAGTGTAACCAATGCCTCTAACTTTAAATTAAAGTTTTCAGGCAGCGAAAAATTGAACTTGCTGCACGCAACAGCAAGAATGATTTGCATTTCCATCATGGCAAAGTTGTTGCCGATGCATAGGCGCGCACCGCCACCAAATGGGAAATAAGCATAGCGATGTATGCCTTTCAATTTATCAGGGGCAAACCTTTCTGGCATAAATGCTTTTGGTTCAT